>CAIKVR010000213.1 GCA_903830915.1 uncultured Bacteroidales bacterium | reverse complement strand
ATCACTTGGAACTGCTCTGGCATTTATGATGTCGGTAATTGCTCTGTCATTGCCCGAAATGATTATTCTTCGAAAAGTATTGAAAATGCCATTAATTCTGACTTTTATCGCTATTGTAGGTGGGGGAATTATGATTGTAGGTTTCTTATTTAATTGGATTATGTGATGGAAAACGTCAATTTGTAACACAAATTTAATATCAATTATTTTTTATTTCTAAAACTATGTCGTATGTTTGCGACATAAAACCCAAGCAATATGAGAAAACCGGAAGTCTTTGATAATGAGTTACAAGAGTTAGCTGAATTTGCCAAAGTAATTTCACATCCTGCACGATTAGCCATTTTGAAGTACCTGGCGGAAACCAGAACCTGTATTTCCGGTGATATTTCAGATAAACTGCCGCTAAGCAGAACCACTGTTTCGCAACATCTGAAAGAATTGCGTGATATGGGTTTGATTCATGGTGAAATAGACGGATTGAAAATCAATTACTGCCTTTGCAATTCCACGATCAATAAACGTCTGGAAAAATTCGAAAGCTTCTTCAATAAAATAAAATCAGCAGAAATAAGCTGTTGTTAAATAAGAAACATAAAATTCAACATAATATGAAAATTTTAATTCTTTGTACAGGAAATAGTTGCCGCAGTCAGATGGCGCACGGCTGGTTACAATCGTTTGATAAAGAACTTACTGTTTGTTCGGCTGGTACGCAAGCCAGTGGAAAACTCAATGAAAAAGCAGTTGCAGTAATGCGAAGTTCGGGTATTGATATAAGTAAACACACATCCGATTCGGTTGAAAAATACCTTGGAGAGGAATGGGATTATGTGATTACAGTGTGTGGTGGCGCCAATGAGGCTTGTCCGGCATTTATAGGTAAAGTGAAGCATCGTTTACATATTGGTTTCGACGATCCAAGCCATGCTGTTGGTAGTGAGCAGTTTATCTGGAGTGAATTTCATCGTGTTTGCGACGAAATTAAAGCTGCATTTTATAAACTTTATATAGAACAAATAAAACCGGAATTATGAAACCAGAAGATTTAAAATACATGGTAAAAGACCGCTATTCTCAAATTGCCAACCAGTCGAAACTTCAGAATGAAACATCGTGTTGCGGTGTGGGTGGTTGTTGCACCATCGATTATGCCGTTTTTGCTGAAAGTTACGAAAAGGAAAAAGGCTATAATGCAGATGCTGATTTAGGGCTTGGTTGCGGAATTCCCACCCAGTTTGCTTCAATAAATGAAGGCGATTCAGTACTAGATTTGGGTAGTGGTGCCGGGAATGATTGTTTTGTGGCACGTGCCATTGTGGGTGAAACCGGAAAAGTAACCGGTATTGAATTTACGGATGCTATGCTTGAAAAAGCACGCAAGAATGTTACAAAACTTGGTTTTACGAATGTAGAATTTGTAAAAGGCGATATTGAAGAAATGCCTTTGACTGATAATCAGTTTGATGTGATAGTATCGAATTGTGTGCTGAATCTGGTGCCTGATAAGACCAAAGCATTTGCTGAAATATATCGTGTTTTGAAACCAACCGGACATTTTTGTGTGTCGGATGTGGTGATAAAAGGAGAATTGCCCGAAAAGCTTCAACAAGATGCTGAAATGTATGCCGGTTGTGTTTCGGGAGCTATTGATATCAATGAATATCTTGGTATAATTGAGAAACAGGGCTTTAAATCCATCGAAATACATAAACAGAAAGAAATTGAAATTCCTGTGGAAATCTTGAAAGAATATCTGACTGAAGAGGAAATTCAACAATTCAAAAACAAAGAGATTGGGATTTATAGTATAACGGTTTCAGCTGGGAAATGATTTGAAGATTTTGTAATATGTCTGAAGAAGAACAAAAAAAATCGTTGCTTGAGGAATATACAGAACTTAGCAAAAATAGTCTGATTAAGGTTCAATTCTCATGTGGAGGAAACTCAACAAGCATTGATGAACCCGAAGATGTTCCTATTGTTCCTGAATCATTAACTCTTGAAATTCCGGTAAGTTATAAATTGGCTGATGAGGAAAATATTGAGGCGATCTTGTCGTTACTTAAAACAAATAACCTGCCTGTAAGTGACCTTGGTTCAGGAAAACGAATTTTTCTGGTGGCACTCTCAGAAGGTAAAACAATTGGTTGTGTGGCAGTAGAGGTTTATGGAACTGTAGGATTATTACGCTCATTAGCAGTTAACAGTGATTTTAGGGGAAAAGGCATCGGCCAAAAACTGGTTGCAGAAGCTGAAAATTGGAGTTGTAACTACGGACTGAAGACTCCTTACCTGCTCACCACGACGGCTGTAGGATTTTTTTCGAAAATAGGTTGGAGAATTACAGAGCGAGCATTAGTTCCTGAAAGCATTTCAACTTCCAGCGAATTTACTTCTGTTTGCCCTTCAACCGCAATTTGTTTGATAAAAGAATTAGAATAAATAATATGAAAACAAGACTAAAATTTCTCGACCGATTTCTTACTCTCTGGATATTTCTGGCCATGTTTATTGGCGTTTTCACCGGTTGGTTGTTTCCTTCTGTTGCCTTGTTTTGGGGCAGTTTGTCGTCCGGAACAACTAATATACCAATAGCAATCGGCTTAATCGTGATGATGTATCCGCCTTTGGCAAAAGTCAAATACGAAGAATTGGGTGAAGTCTTTCGGAATACTAAAATTCTGACTTTATCCTTGGTTCAGAACTGGATTGTGGGACCTGTATTGATGTTTGCACTCGCCATTTTGTTGTTCAAATTCTTTCCGGGCGAGAACAACTCTAATTTGCCTTATGTTTACGGTATAATCATGATTGGTTTAGCACGTTGTATTGCCATGGTGATTGTGTGGAACGATCTGGCGAAAGGCGATACACAGTACGCAGCAGGATTAGTCGCCTTTAATAGTATTTTTCAGGTACTTTTCTTTTCGGTGTATGCGTGGTTTTTTATTGCCATTGCTCCGGCTTGGTTTGGCATTCCTACCAGCGATGCGGTTTCGAAAATCACCATAGGACAAATTGCCGAGAGCGTATTTATTTACCTGGGAATTCCGTTTATTGCCGGATTTCTGACACGCTTTATTCTTATTAGGGTAAAAAGTAAACAATGGTATCACACTAAATTTCTACCGAAGATATCACCTCTGACACTGATTGCCCTGCTTTTCACTATAGTAGTAATGTTCTCTCTGAAGGGAGAATACATTGTAAAAATACCCATGGATGTGGTTTTGATTGCTGTTCCATTGCTTATCTATTTTGTGATTATGTTTGTTGGTTCGTTCTTTATGAGCAAAAAAGCGGGTGCAACTTACGAGCAATCCACAACTTTATCATTCACAGCAGCCAGTAATAATTTTGAATTAGCTATTGCGGTGGCTATTGCAGTTTTCGGCATAAATTCAGGCGAAGCATTTACAGCCGTAATTGGTCCTTTGGTAGAAGTCCCGGTAATGATTGGATTGGTAAATGTGGCGTTTTGGTTTAAGAAAAAAATGTTTTGAGAAAAAAGACGGGAAAAAAAGACCTATTATCTTTAATAGAGTTTATATAATTTTTCTCATGCTTTTTGAGTACTTACATAAAAATTAAGTGGTGCGTCACGTCTTTTATTTGGATTAATTGCTGGTTTATGCGCTTTGTAACCTACAAGAAATAGTTTTTCAATGGGCAAAAGAGTATTAAAAAATTTTCATAAATTAAAAGAAACAATTAAATATTTGCTGTTCTTAAAATAGAAGTTTAATGCTTCACAACCAGTTTTTTGATGATGGTTTCGTTACTGTTAGTGAATTTCATAAAATAAATACCTGTTGCTAAAGCTGAAACGTTAAGTCCAGCTTCTTTAGTCTCCTTCAACTCTTTGTATATTTGAATTTTAGCGTTCATGTCAAAAATGCATATTTTTGACTGACAAGTATTACTCCCGGAATATGCAACATGTACAATGTTGTTTGCAGGTATGGGACTTAAAGTCAAATTGTTGCTTGAATCAGCAACATCTGCCACATCTGTAAGTAATCCAGGAAGCTGCGTAATTTCGGAAGCTGTTAAAGCATAGTTATAAACTCTGAAATCATCAATGTAGCCGTTGAACAATGGATCTGTAGTGAATTGGCTTCGTCCGATATAGTTCAGTATGGGTTTGAAATCCAACGGACTTGTAGTAATTGTCGCTGATTCAACAACCAGTTTGCCATTGACATAGAGATGTGTTCCAGCTGAGTTTATTGTCACAGCTACGTGCGACCATTTACCAATGGATAAAGCGGTAGTATTCATTTGTTGTTCAGAACCTCCATTCATAACGGCAAACCGCAGTTGCCCGGTATTTGAACTTGGCGATAAAAACATGTAATGTGTCTGGTCGATTCCAAAATCGAAAATACGTTGCCAGGATGAGGCTCCCCTCCAGTAAACCCATGCTGCAATGGTAATTTCTTTCTGATTGGCTATATTCACAGGCAATTGTATAAAAGCGGTAGTGCCATTAAGTAAAATTGCTTGTGAACCGACTTTACCTGCAATATATGAAGTTCCGCCATATAATGCGCTGTGATTCAGGTTCAGTGTGCTATCCATGCTGTTTCCTTCAAACTCGAGATGCGCCACGAGATCTTTATTGCCGCTTGCTGTGGCAAAAACTTCATTTGAATATACAGAACGATTAAGTGATTTATCAATTGCCTTTACGGTATAAAAATAGTTTTTACCTGCAACTGTAGTATTATCAACAAACGAAGTGGTTGTCACATTTCGTGCAATGGTGTTATAATTTTTGCCTGTAGAGTCGGAGCGGAAAATGGTATAACCGGTTACATCAGTTTCCTGACTTAGCGACCAATCTAAACGAATGGATGTGGCATTAGCTGTTGCAACTAAATTGCCCGGAGCTCCCGGAGCAATGAATTCTACTGTAGCATCAATAGGAATAAAGCGCCATTGTTGGTTTGTTGTACCATTTTTTTCTCTTTGCTGAATACTTGCTCCAGCTGTAACATAAGGAGTTGCTACTTCCAGACATTTGTTGCTTTGACGGTTGCGGATATAGAACCAACCATCACCAATATAATCAAGATACCACTGTTGATTTGAGTTTTTATTGTCAGTCCATTGTTCAACAGTTGCACCGTCATCCAGCGAAAGATTTAACACATCCACAGCCATGCTACTGTTTACATTAGTCAAGGTGAAGTAGCTAAAATCTCCGCCTACGCGTGAATCCACTGGAGTTACATTCCATTGTTGAGAAGTTGCACCCGTGTTGACATATTGTCGGAGATATGTGCCTGCTGTGGTCGAAGCAAGTGGTACTCCCATTACTTTGCTACTCATGCGGTTTACAAGTAAATATCGACCATTGATAACCGGTTGAATATCATCGCCCCATGTTATATTTACCACCCGTTCGGCATCAGTTTGTCCTGTTTGATAAGCAGTACCACCGGGTAATACCATGGTATATTCTCGTTGAGGACCATAGCCGTCATAATAAACATCCCTGTCTTTTGATACAAATCGATAAGTTGTGGTGAGAGCTTGTCGTTCTGACGTGCCACCAAAGGCTTGTACCTTACCATCAGGATTACGATAAACTGAGGCGGCAGTCCAATTCGTGCGATGTTCGGCATAGCCAAGTCGAATGCCGTCGCTTGCTTTCACAAATTCACCACGTGCCAACTCTGCTGTACCCCACCAGATTCCGGTTTGCATTCCATATTCAACGCCCACCATCGCTTCCATTACATTATGCAGCTCGTCGGCAGTGGCATGATCGCCGTTTGCTCTTACCGTTGTAAAAAAGTTGGCATAGCTATCAAAACTACCTGCAAGCTGGTGGGTATTTCCTTCTTCTAATTTGGTTTTTAGATAGTTGTACCAGGGTAAAGCTTGATCACAATTAAGCGTATTAGCACCACAAATACGGATGCTGTCGAAGCGTGTATTTTTTCTCAATTCTCCACATATATTGAGAAAGTCTGATTGGCCGTTTGACCCGGAAAATTGTCCCCAACCATAATCCGGCTCATTGAAAGGTGAGATGGAAACCACAGTACGACCTCTTGCCTGAACACGTTTTGTTGTTGCATCCATCAATAATGCCCAATTAGCAGCATTACCAATATACGAAGCATCTACACTTGGGTGATCGCAATTTAATGCCACTTTTGTTTTTGTCCCTGTCAAATCAATCAGATTAAGGCGGGTGTTGAGGTCGTTAATTTGGGCTGTTTGAAGGTCTCCATTAACTAATGGGTAGGTGGGTTGAAATGATGCTCTGACTATGTCTACTCTGTCTGCTCCCATGAAGGCAATACCTCGACGAATGTTTGTTTCATTGAGCCAGGCAAGGTCTAACCCCCAGATGATAGGTTTTGGTACTCCTGCATCAGTCACGCTAAATGTTACTGTACGGTCGGGAATAGGTTGAGCAATCAGGTTGGTGCTGGTTTGTGCTTTTAGTTGGATAGTTCCAAACAACAGGATTATAATGTAGATCTGACTTTTTCTCATAGTTTTTAAATCGGTAAATTTTGTTTATTGATATAAAGTAGATTTTATTTTTAATGCAGGGTCAAAGATAAAAATACTGGATGAGCTATTAAGCTACTATTCGGTCAAGTATTTTGTCAACCTGAGATAATAATCATATTAAATCTCAATTATGGGATAAAAGGCTTACCTACAACCAGTTTATCCCCCGATAAATCTACTTCAAACAAATGAGGAATACGCTTGTAATGCCCGTTTATGTCTTTGTGACTGTGAACTGACATCAACCACTTACCTTCCAAGTCGCGGAATAACATTCCATGACCAAAGTTGGGTGGTGTTATTGGTTCATTTTCCTGAATCCATGGTCCATCCAATGTTCCGTTTTGCGAATAAGCAACGCCCTGTGTGTAGACATCGTAAATCCAGCTAGTCCAAATCATGCCTAATCGGCCTGTTCCAGTTCTGAATAAGTAAGGACCATCGGTAACTTTATTGGGCTTGTCAGCACCTTTTTCGTCTTTCTCGCGACTCCAGGGTGAATCGCTGGCACGAAACAGGACTTTACCATCGCCGACAGTACCGCTCAAATCCGGTTTTAATTCAATTTTCTCGATGGTCCCGTTCCAGTTTTGCAACCATTCGTAGCAATATACCATATAGGGTTTTCCATCTTTATCCACCCAAAAAGTGCCGTCCAGTGTAGGTTTATTGGCTGGTAGATAGATAGAATCCTTCATAGGCACATAAGGACCATCGGGCTTGTCGCTTACTAACACATGACTGGCACGGCGTTCAATATCTATTCCTCTATAAATTCCGATATGAACTTCTCTGTTGGTGAACGTGGCAAAATAGTAATACTTACCCTTATAAGAATGGATTTCGGCTGCCCAAATCATTGGTTTTGAACCCATCCATGAGTTTGAATCGGTTTTCACTATATTGTATGGACCATTCCACAACCTCAGATCCTTGCTTTTCCACATCAAACCACTTGTTCCGGTCATATAGTACATATTTGTTTTAGAGTCGGCCAGTATAAACGGGTCACTTAAAGCAATGGAATCCAAAGGGATATTGTTACGTACTTTGTGCGATTTGTAGTTCTGAGCATAAACTCCTGACAGAATTAAGCATAGCAGTAAGGAAATCAGGATTTTATTCATGATATTTTTTTTAGCTACAAAAATGAGTGTCTTAATATTGCAATTTCAAACACTCTTTATACAATTTAAAAGTAATTTAGTGTATAATAAGTTTCAGATTTTTCTCACTTCCATTTACCTGATTTGAAACCATATACATGCCCGGATTCAGATAAGAAACATCGATAGTATTTCCGCTTACAACATCCTTCTTAAGCATAAGCTGACCTTTCAGATTTCTTATTTCTACAGAAAAAGAATCATTAGTATCGCTGTGAACAGTAATTATTTTACTTGCCGGGTTTGGTGAAATTGAGAATCCTTTTTTTTTTACAGCTACAGTACCATTCAGACTACTAGTTTGTACTTTTAACATATTTACCGAATTTGCTTTAAATGTATAATTAAATGAAAGTGGTTGATTACTAATACTTGTAGTAACTGGAACGATATAGTTTGGAGCAACTAGTGTGTTTTCATCCTGTGAATTGGTAGATGCCATTTGTGTTATTTCACCATTAATTTTGTTGATAGAAAGACCTTTAAAATCCAAAACAGAAGATATATCTTCATTGTGTGGGTTAACTACTTTAACAAACATCTGATTCATTGTGTTATCAAAACTGGCTGATGTGTAAAGTTGCATTTCTGAAGTTAAATTAATGGATTGTGTTAGAGTTCCGTTGAGGTAACAATCTACTTTGGAACTTGAAACATCAATGCGAATGTCATACCATACGTTGGAACTAATACTTCCACTTACCTGATTAATCACCGATTTTGAACCTCCTACGCAATGTTCAATAGCATGAAGTGTATTTCCCCAACCACCTAAATTCCACCAATAGAAGTTGTTACTATCTTTATATCCGAAAATAATCAGGAAACCTTCGCTGCCACTTTTTTTACGGGCTTTCAAGGTGTAACTGTAAACCGAATCATTAATCACTTTTCCAATTGACATACAATTTGTTGATGTTCCTGTTTGAGAATAAACACCACCAGTCACACTCCAGGTGCCGGTACCTGGAGTCCAGTTTGAACTATTGATAAATGTGTCGCTGAAAAGATTTGTTCCATCTGTTTTATTAACTGCAATCGTTGAATAATCAACCTTCGTTGACCAACTACCAAGTCCTACAGAACCTGAAATCGCGTTGACTTTTGAGTTGAGTGAGTCTTTAACCTGTATATTGACTGTTCCGATATTATTCGCAAACATTTTCTGAACATAATACGATGGAGTGCAATAAACGCCATATGCATCATAATCAATCATATCGGGCGACCATTTGCGGTCATTCACATTCACAAAAATAGGAGCATAGGAATTCATTGTTACTATGTCAGAATTTTTTTCCATACCACACATATATGCGGCTTCACCCACGGCAGCACTTAAATTACCCAAACCGCAGTTTGATGTAACCGCATATTCACCAACATACACTTTGGGTCCATTCCGACTGTAAGTATCGTATTTATTATATTGATTTACAAACCATTGTGGATTTCTATAATAATGCTCATCAACAATATCAACCGGAGATGAGAATGTCCATGTTGGAGAATCTGTGCCCCATGAAGCTACGTTGCCAATACACTGAATTGCAGGATATTTTGCTTTTATAGCATTATAAAACTGAATATAACGTCCCTCATAATTGTTGCCGGAATAGTTTTCATTGCCAATTTCGATAAATTTCAAATTAAATGGTAGTGGATGACCGGCAGCAGCACGCAATGCACCGTAGGTAGTAGTTACATTTCCGTTTGCATATTCAATTGCATCGAGCGCATCCTGAATATAATCTGTCAATAAAGTATAATCCTGATTTTCGTTGTGTGCAAGCCCTATGTTGACTACAAACAATGGTACAGATCCCAAATCTTCACAAAGCTGAAGGTATTCGTGATAACCCATACCGTCAGTGGTTCTGTAACCCCAGAGATTATAATGTCCGGGGCGTTCTTCAATTTTTCCAATTGATTTTTTCCATTGAAAACGGTTGGCAAGGTTATCGCCTTCCACAAAGCATCCGCCTGGGAAACGGAGAAATTTAGGGTGTAAATCTTCAATGAGTTTTGCCAAATCGGGACGTAATCCGTTTTCACGATTATTGTAGGTAGGTGGAAACAGTGAAACTACGTCAAGCCATACGGTCCCGGTACTGTTAAATGACAAAACGAGCATTCCTGCTTTTGTACTGCCGTTCGGAATTAATGTGGTGCTGAGTTTTTGCCAGCCGGTTGAAACACCCGAAAGCGTTTGTTTAGCATAAACCATACCCGAAGCATCTTCAATCGAAGCCGTTATCGTGCCATTATAGTCGCTCAGGCATTTGGCAAAAAAAGAAAGATTGTATTTTTGACCGTTAACTACATTAATTCCCCAATATCCTGAATTTGATACTCCTGCCCGTGAAGTTGCACCGGCTGAATTAACCGATATCTTCAGGGATTGTGTCTGAACCGAATTCAGTAATTCTACATTATCAATAGTTGCTGTCAGAGCAGCGGTTCCTGTGGAAGTTGTATTCCAGTCGACAAGCGTGGTTGCGTCTTCAAACGAGCGGTTTTTTATCAGTTCAGCATAAAGCCCGCCATCTGCAGCATGATTTATATCTTCGAAAAAAATTCCGTAGTGGGTTGGACTTATAGCTAAGCCCTTGTTGTTTAAATCAATAGTTAGTCTAGGTTGTGCATCTACCCGAAACAACGCATAAAACATCAAAAACAGATATAAGAAAGTGGATTTTTTCATTTCAATTAGTTATAAATAATGGAAAGTAATGAGCATATTATGAGATGACTCCCTAAATACTTCTTATTAAAATCAATGATTCTAATTTGAAGTGCGAAAATACTCATACACACTTTAAATCATATTATTGAGAATTCAAATAATAATATTGCAAATATACAATAACTAATAAAAAAATACTGTCTCAAATCAGTCAGAAACAATCTGCAAATTAAGCAATGTTGAATAAATTAAATACAAATATGTGTTATTTCAGTACAAACACTAAAAACCGGAAAATAATTATCAATTCATTGTGGGATATATGTGCCAATTTAGATTCAACAACAATCCTGCATTTAGGTTTATAAAACATTTTCATTATTTTTGTCGTTTTACTGTGACTTTACCAAATATTAACAACGTGAAAAAACACCTGATTCTAATCCTCTTGTTGTGTCCATTGCTTTTGATTGGTGAATCGTTTAATATCAAAAAAATTGGTATGGATGAGGGTTTGTCAAATAGCTTCATTGTAGGTATTAGTCAGGACAGAAATGGATATATATGGTTTGCTACCGAATCTGGACTTAACAGATTTGATGGTCATAATTTCAGAATATACAAAAAAAATCAGGGATTATCTACCGGAGTAAACAGTAATGAACTCAATCAGGTATTGGCAGATAATGATGGAAAAACAGTATGGATTGCCACTCAACGTACTGGTTTAAATGCCTTTGATACCAAAACAGAAAAATTTACGTACTTTCTTAATAATCAAAAAGATCCGAGTAGCATAGTTACTAATGATATAACTAATTTAACTCAGGCTTCTGATGGGAATCTGTGGCTTTGTACTTATCATTGGGGTGTTGATTATTATAACAAACAGACCGGAAAGTTTACTCATTACAATCAGTCAAATGTGCCGGGATTAGTTAGTAATCATGTTTGGAGTATTGCTGATGATAAGCATGGAAAGCTCTTTATAGGGCATGTATTTGATGGGTTAAGCGTTTTGTCATACAAAGACCGTAAAATTAAACATTATAATTTCAATCCTAAAGACCCAAACTCATTACCAGGGGTTGAAGTGTTGTGTATTCATATTGACAAAAGAAATAACGTATGGTTGGGTACTAATAACGGTTTAGCATTGTTTAATCAGGTTACTGAGAAATTTACGGTATATCGTAATACTCCCCGAAATCCCGGATCCTTATCTGCTAATCGTATTTTGTCCATCAGTGAGTTTACTGACGGAAAACTATGGATAGGAGTAAACCAGGGTGGTATTAATATTCTTGACATTCAAAAACAACCACTTTCAACTCCTGAAAAAGTGACTTTTCAACATATCGAAGCAAATGATGATGAAAGTGGTTTGTCGCATAAAACGGTGAAGGTTGTATATCAGGATTCTTATAAAAATATTTGGATTGGTACCCTGGGGGGTGGAATTAATGTAATCAGTAACAAAAAAAGATTCTTCAATACATTGGTATATTCTCCTCTTCGTTCAGCAAAAAATAGTCTTAGTAATAAGGTTGCAAGTGGGATTTGTACCGATTTGAATGATCGTATCTGGGTAGGTACTGATGGAGGGGGTATAGATGTTTTTGAAAATGACCTAAAAACGGGACATTTTGGTAGCGATAAGGGTAATTTATCGGACAATTTCATTGTTTCTGCAATGAAAGATTCTGAAGGGAACTTGTGGTTCGGGTCAGGCGGGAATAATGTTTACAAATACAACCCTGAGTCAAAAAGATTTAATCAAATATCTGCAATTAACAGCCGAACCGGCATTCGATGTTTTTTCGAAGATAAAGATAAAACTATCTGGATTGGAACAAATTCCGGGCTGTTTACTTATCACATCCCAACCGGAAAAGTGAATTATTACACGATGGACAACTCGCAACTTCCTGACAATTTGATCCTTAGTGTTTCGCAGGATAAATATGGAAAAATATGGGTTGGGACGTTTGGTCAGGGTTTAGTTATTTTTGCTCCAAATTTTAAGTTAGAAACCAGATTTTATGTCCAAAATGGATTTTGCTCAAATGCCATTCATCATATCTATAAAGATTCAAGAAATAGAATGTGGATAGCAACAAGAGAGGGTCTTGTACTTTTCAATAATAGTAGTGATAAGCACTATCGGATATTTTCTCAGAAAGATGGTATGTCCGATAGCTATGTTTGTTCAATTGCAGAAGCTTCGCCCGACAATATCTGGTTTAGCTCTAATTCAGGAATAAGCAATTTGAATGTCAATATATCAAAATTTATAAACTTCGACTATCATGATGGCGTTCCAAGAGGTAATTTTATGCTTGGTACTGTAGCTAAAACAAAAACAGGAATCATTTATTTTGGCTCGCAAAGTGGAATTTGTTATTTTAACGCCAATCAAAATCTGCTGACAGATAAAACATTGCCCGCAACAATTACAGAGTTTCGTTATTTCGATCAAAGAAGTTCACAACCTAATGGTTTTACATTACCAACTGCTGATAAAATAGAACTTGAGTATCACCAAAATACATTCAGTATATCTTTTAACGTACCCGACTTTGGATTGACAGATAAAACAGAGTATAGCTATAAATTAAAGGGATTCGTAAATTCTTGGTACGATTTACGCAATGGTAAGCAGGTTACTTTCAGGAATATACCTTATGGAACTTATCAATTTATGCTAAAATCACGATTACGAAATCAGGAGTGGTCTGAAAGTATTACAACGTTAGAAATTAATGTTGCTCCGCCATTTTGGCTTACCTGGTGGGCAAAGGCATTTTATGGAATATTAGTTGTTCTGTTGATTTTGTATGTAATCCGGTTTTACAAAAGAAGACTCGATTTGGAAAATAGTCTTTATCTGGAGCAGAAAAATCATCTTCAGGAGCAGGAATTAAACAATGAACGTATGAGCTTTTATACAAACATTGCTCATGAATTAAGAACCCCCCTGACGTTGATTATCGGACCTTTGGAAGACCTTGAATCAGACAAAACACTAACAGCTGTTCATTCCAAAAAAATCTCACTGATTTATAATAGTGCAACTAGATTATTAAATCTTATAAATCAAATACTTGAGTTCAGAAAGACCGAAAGCCGCAACAGAAAACTTAGCGTAATAAAAGATGATTTATCAGCATTAGTTAAAGAAATTGGAATCAAATACGAAGGGCTTAATCTGAATAAGAATGTAAAATTCCAGATTACAATTGAAACAGAGGTTACCCATATTTATTTTGACCCTGAAATTATTACCATTGTTTTAGATAATTTGATTTCGAATGCGATGAAATACACCAAGAAAGGTGAAATTGCTATTTCAATGAGGGATAGCAACCGAAACGAAAATCTATTTACCGAAATTGAAGTCAGAGACACCGGTGTAGGTATCAGTTCTGAATTTTTAAATCGAATTTTTGAAAATTATTATCAGGTCAGAAACGAACACAAAGTTTCCGGTTCGGGTATTGGACTTTCATTGGTGAAAAACCTGGCTGAGCTTCATCAGGGTAAAATTGAGGTCGAAAGCAAATTGGGTGAAGGGTCAGCTTTAAAATTCAGCATACTGACTAATAATCAGTATGTAAATGAAATACACGATAATGAAATACATGAAGATGAAACGAAAGTTATAGAGCAGATCTCAATTCATGAAGATAATAAGGGTTTGATTCTGATTGTAGAAGATAATGATGAAATTCGTGAATATGCTGCCAGTTGCTTTTTGGATACATTTGAGGTACTTGAGGCCACCAATGGTAAAGAAGGCGTAGACTTGGCAATAAAAAGAATACCTGATATTATTCTCAGTGATATTATGATGCCCTTGATGGATGGCATTGAACTTTGTAAAATACTCAAAGAAGATATGCGTACAAGCCATATACCATTGATATTATTAACTGCAAAAGATACTATGCCAGATAAAACTGAAGGCTATACTTCAGGAGCTGATTCATATATCACTAAACCATTCAGTACTGCATTGCTTCAAAGCAGGGTTAATAACTTGTTGGAATCCAGAAAGAAAATGTCAGCGTTGTTCACTTCACCGTTGTCACAAAAACAAACCATTGTTACTGAATCACTTAATAAAATAGACAAAGAATTTATAGCTAAAGTGACTAAAGTTATAGAACAAAATTTGGATTCTGAACAAATAAATATCTCCTATATTGCCGACCAAATGAATATGAGTCATTCAACTTTGTACCGTAAAATAAAAGCTTTGACATCCATTTCAATCAATGAATTTATTCGGAAAATAAAGATTCAGAATGCCGAAAAACTACTTCTTACCGGCAAATACACTGTTTCGGAAATTTCTTTTATGATTGGAATCAACAGTCCTTCCTATTTCCGTCAATGTTTTAAAGATGAATTCGGATTAGCTCCGACTGATTATCTGAAACATATCATGGAGAATAAAGGTGGTTGATTAAATCTGATTGAAAAACCGGAATTTTGATAAATAAAAACCAAGAATTACTATTCTAACTGGCCATTACGACCTCTTATAATTCTATTTGCTGAATTTCTGTTCCTAATTGACGATTTTGTGTGTTGTAATTGATTTAAATCAACTATACTTTTGTCTCCGAAAGTTATTTAGGGACTAATTATTTTTAAAGTAGGGCAATATGAGGATTCGATTTTTATTGGTTGTTTTTATTGGATTTTTTTTAGAAATTCAACTCATTGGGCAGGTGTCATTTGGCGAAGTTACTAACATCAATGAAGGTTGGAAGTTTAAAAACAAAGAGTTAGTTGATGAGTTCAACTCAAAATTGAATACGGATAATTGGAACACGGTCAATCTGCCGCATGACTGGAGTGTTGAAAGTAATCACAGTCCGAATTTGGCTAGTTGTACCGGTTATTTGCCAGGTGGTATTGGTTGGTATAAAAAAAGTATTTTAATACCCGTTTCAGATTCCGGAAAACTGTTATTTCTCTACTTCGGAGGCGTATATTGCAACAGTGAAGTCTGGATAAATGACCATTTGCTCGGCAAACGCCCGAATGGATATATATCGTTTATGTACGAAATGACACGATACATCAATTATGGCAGCGAAAATACTATTTTAGTGAAAGTAGACCACTCAAAATCAGCTGATTCGCGTTGGTATACTGGTTCCGGTATTTACAGAGATGTCTATTTAGTAAAATCCGGTCCTGTACATATCGATCAATGGGGCGTGGCTTGTTCAAGCGAAAATATTACTCAGAAACAAGCAGTTATTAGTGTAAAAACTACAATTCGGAACAGTACACAAAAACCTGTAACAGTAACGGTCTTAGAGAAAATTAATCTGAAAGGTGATAGTAGGATAGTTGCCACAGTAAAGAAACAAATTAAAATAAATGCCTATACTACAGAAACTACCAATCAGAAACTACAGGTTCGGTTACCTTTACTCTGGTCATTATCAAACCCTAATTTATACGAAGTTCAGATTTCAATACTTGATAATCAAAAAGAAATTGACCACACCACTGTACAGGCGGGTATTCGTTCGGTGGTTTTCGATCCCGCTAAAGGATTTTCTTTAAATGGGCAAAGTCTTAAACTAAAAGGTGTTTGTTTGCACCACGATGCAGGTGCGCTGGGTTCTGCTGTTCCAAAGCAGGTTTGGGAGCGCAGGCTGAAGGAGTTAAAAAATTTGGGTTGCAATGCCATTCGCACCAGTCACAACCCTCAGGACGACTGTGTATATGATATTTGTGACGAAATAGGTTTGCTCGTTATGGACGAAGCATTTGATGAGTGGGAATTTCCGAAAAAGAAATGGTTGGAAGGCTGGAATCAGGGAGTTCCCCGTTATGATGGATATGCTGAATACTTCAATGAGTGGGGAGAAAAAGACCTTACTGATATGGTGATGAAGCACAAAAATCATCCATCCATTATCATGTGGAGTATTGGTAACGAAGTTGATTATCCAAATGACCCCTATTCACACCCAATCTTAGACAAAGAAAGTATTGGTCAGAAAGCGGTAATAGGTTATAAACCTAATCAGCCTGATGCCAATCGGCTTGGTGTGATTGCCAAAAAATTAGTTCGGTGTGTTAAAGGTGTTGACACATCCCGACCAGTGACAGGCGCTTTGGCTGGTGTAGTGATGTCAAATTACACTGATTATCCATTTATGTTGGATGTAGCAGGATATAATTACACCGAAAACAGGTACAAGCAGGATCACGGAAAATATCCTAAAAGAATATTGTTCGGAAGTGAAAACCGACATGAAGTTGAAGCATGGAATTCTGTAAAAAACAATGATTATATAGCCGGACAGTTTTTGTGGACAGGAATAGATTACCTTGGTGAAGCAGGTCCGTGGCCTTCCCGTGGGTTTGGAAGCGGATTACTCAATTTGGCAGGATTTAAAAAACCACTAGCTTATTATCGCCAAAGTCTTTGGTCGGAGAAACCGATGGTATATATTGCAACCATGCATGGTCGAAAAAATAATTTATTGTACGATTTAGAAGAAAACTGGAACTATAAAGAAGGACAAAAAGCAAAGGTTGCATGTTTCACGAATTGTGAAAAGGTAGTTTTAAAACTGAATGGCGAAAAGATTGAAAGTACTCCTTCAATTGATTCGGAAACAGGAGGACAATTATGGGAAATTCCTTTTAAATCAGGCACTCTGACTGCTACCGGTTATAATCATGAAAAAGAAGTAAGTTCGTATCAACTCATAACCTCGGGTAGAGCGGAAAGTATTTCGTGTAAAGCCGACAAAGAAACATTTAATGGTAAGGGTGACGTTGCTCAAATTGAACTTAGATTACTTGACAAAGATGGGAATCCAGTCTTTCTGTGTGACGATGAAATTAATTGCAGAATTGATGGTCCTGCCCGATTATTGGGTTTAGAAAACGGAAATATGTCGGAAATGATTAGTCACAAAACCGGCAAACTCAGGGTTTTTCATGGACGCTTGATTGCTTATATTGAAAGTACAGCTTTTGAAGGCAAGATCAATATCGAATTCTCATCAATCTGGCTTAAACCAGAGAAAGTTACATTGGATGTGAAATAGTTCATATTCAGTCGTAAACGTTAAATATATTACTGAAAATGATAGTGCCGAATGAATTTTTTAGTATCTCGAATAACATTAACTCAAATTATGAACTAACAATCAAAAAAATTAGCATAAAATCATCCTGCAAAAATTATAGATTACAATCTGTAAGCAAAAGTGGATAATTATTTAAATTATTATCTAAAAATTGCATTTTTCAATACTATTTCTCTTCATAAAAATTTACAATTTAATTTTAATTCTTGCAATTATCGTTTTTATATCAGATAGTTAGCTTGATAATAAAGAAATTTCATAGCCTTATGAAATTTCTTTTCATTTAATGTTCCAATTTGAAATTAAAAACTTATTTTTACCGCACTATTATTGAAATAATTTATATTACTCCTTAAAATTTACAGAATATGAAAATTGGAATACCTAAAGAGATAAAAAATAATGAAAGTCGGGTGGCCATAACTCCTGGTGGTGCACGAACACTTATACTACATGGTCACGAAGTATTTGTCGAAACTTATGCGGGTGAAAACAGCGGATTCAATGATGAACAATACCTGAAAGCAGGTGTGAACATATTAAACACAGCTGCCGAAGTGTATCAAATAGCTGAAATGATAATGAAAGTCAAAGAGCCTATTAAATCAGAATATAAGCTTATTAAAAAGAATCAACTGGTTTTCACTTACTTCCATTTTGCATCCGAAAAGGATCTCACATTGGCTATGATGGAAAGCGGAGCAGTTTGTCTTGCTTACGAAACTGTAGAAAAAGCTGATCATACCCTACCGTTACTTATTCCCATGTCGGAAGTGGCTGGTAGAATGTCCATTCAGGAGGGTGCTAAATACCTTGAAAAGCCTAAAGGTGGCAAGGGCATTTTACTAGGAGGTGTTCCGGGTGTAAAACCTGCAAATGTTCTTGTTTTGGGAGGTGGAGTAGTTGGTACACAGGCGGCACTTATGGCTGCCGGACTTGGAGCGCATGTAACAATTGCCGACATTTCTCTGTCTCGTCTACGTTACCTGAGTGAAATTATGCCGGCAAATGTCGATACATTGATGTCGTCCACTCACAATATTGAAGAAATGCTTCCTCATACCGACTTGGTTATTGGCGCAATATTGATTCCTGGCGCTAAGGCTCCTCATCTGATTACGCGTGAAATGCTAAAACTAATGCAACCCGGTTCTGTATTGGTCGATGTGGCAATTGACCAGGGCGGCTGTTTTGAAACCTCCTACCCAACTACACATGCCGATCCGGTTTATGAAGTTGATGGAATTCTGCATTACTGTGTTGCAAATATTCCCGGAGCAGTACCGTTTACTTCCACGTTGGCTCTGACAAACGCTACGCTGTCTTATGCGCTTATTCTAGCAGATATGGGCTGGGAAAAGGCCTGTGAAACACACGAAGATTTACGCAAAGGTTTAAATATTGTGAACGGTAAAATTGTTTTTAAAGCGGTAGCAGATACGTTTGGATTGTAATTTTAAATTTCTATTATCACAAAAGTTCTTCAGAAATAGTTAACTGAGGAACTTTTGTGATTTTATGCAAATAAATTAGCCCCAAAACATGTTGTATAACAGAAATGAAAAAATAATCGTATAAAAGTTTGGAAAAAAGAATTGTTGATATTATTTTTGGTTGACCAAATCCAACTGATTTAAAATTAAAAAACGTAAAAAGCTAATTTAAAGCCAAATAATAATATTTTTCATATTATCTTTGCAAAATAATTACAAAAACAATCTGATTAGCTTCAATTTGAATTAAAATTAAAGTTTTCGAGAACAAAATTCATTTCATAAATATGGCAGATGCTTTTACAGGACTTAAGGAACAAATTATTGAAAGTCCGACTGACAAGGTGATTTCCAAAGTAAAGGAATTGATAAATTCAGGAGTTTTAAAGCCGGGAGATAAACTGCCAGCCGAACGTAAACTGGCTCTGGAGTTTGGATTTGGACGAACTCAGGTGCGTGAAGCATTACACAAACTCGAATTCTATGGTATTATCAAAACATTACCACAGAGCGGTTCCATAATCAATGGATTGGATATCAATACATTGGATGGACTGATTTCAGATGTTTTGAATCTTCAGAGTTATGATTTCTTTTCTTTGGTAGAAACCCGTGTATTGCTGGAAACCAATGCTATCAGACTTTGTGCAGAACGCTGGACTGACCGCGATATGAAAGGTCTAGAAAAAGCACATGCTAATTATATGCGTGATTTTGACACATCAAACCGTATTGGCAGTGACTTTGCGTTTCATCGTACAATTGCTGAATCAAGTCACAACCCGGTATTTAAAGCCATGTTGATGATTGTAATTCCTGATATTATGACTATTTATCAGCGCGACCGTATATGTGCTCCAAATCCTGACGTGATGAATGAACATCAAATGATGATGGATGCTATTAAAAATCGCGATGGAGAAGGCGCTGCCAGAATTATGGCACAACATCTTCAGGGTGTTCTCGATTTTGCAAAATCAAAACTTGAACAGAATAATAATTGATTTATATCTTAAAATTTATTGTTGTGGGAGGCTCATTTGCGTCCCATTTTTCATTTTAAATACTTTCAAAGAATGATATTTACTGTTAAACTAACCGGGTGTATTACCGTTTAGTATATTTTATCATTACATAAAATAAAGGTATAGAATTTATTCTGTACTTTTGACTTCGATTAAAAATAAACAAATAGATGACTATTCCACCGAAACTAAAACCTGTGCTCTTTGGACTAATTGCATTTCTGATTTTTACTACCCTTTCCTTAGTATTAAAACTTGTAACAAATCGACATTCTTCTGAAGATATTTACTTTGGAGTATTGTCCAATAAGGATTTGTTGATTGGCTTGGGTATAGCTGTTTTACTTACTTTCAATAACCAACGACAAAAAACACTCAAATAATTTCCCCCTCTCCGGAATTGTGTTAACTAACAAATGACAGAAATAATTGAATATATTATTGGATTTTTGCTGGGCGATACTGCTCCTCCAAAACTTGCAGCAAAGGTTGGATATACATCGAACCCAAAAGAATACCGTAAGTATAAACTGGTAATAAAACCATCAGATTTTTTCAATGAAGATATTTACGGAACTGCAGATTCATTACCTCAGCTACCTCTCCATATTTGGGAGGAATCACCCATATTGTTTGGAACTTCCGAGGCAGAAGAAGTTGGCAAAACCAGAATTATTCATGCCGACTTGGTTGCAAGCACTTATTTCCTGATAAGCAGGTACGAAGAAATGGTTCGCCACGATGAACGCGATATTCATGGTCGTTTCACAGGAAAAGAATCGCTACCCTATCGTGCCGGTTTTATTGATTCACCCCTTGTTGATGAATATGGAAAAATTCTCCGTAATCAGTTACGGGAAATTGGTTTGGATATTTCTGAGCCAAAACCGGCTATTCGGAAAATGTATTTGACACATGATGTGGATCAACTATCACATTTTCGTAGTCTACGTGGTTTTATGGGCGGTTTGTTGCGTGGTATCCGTCGACCAAAAGAAGGAAATAAAGCAATTAAAAGCTACTTTGGCGGTTTGAAAAATGATCCATGGTACACTTCACCATGGCTTTTTAAATTAGATAATTCTTTACGCCAGAAAGTAGGCAATGACCGTTGCGAACCGATAGTTTTTCTGAAAATTGGTGGCGGAACTCACAAAGAAGATCGACCGTTTATTACTCACCACGTTCAGGATTTCCAGTCGTTGGTGAAACTTTGTAAGCGAAAGAATATAACATTCGGACTTCATTCGAGTTACGAAGCAGGAATTCATCCGGAGAAAATTGCTGACGAAAAGAAACATCTGGAACGGATTACCCGACGGAAAACTACTTTCAACCGCCATCATTACCTTGATTCGCGCGAACCAGAAGATATGCTGGCTCTTATAAATGTGGGAATAACTGATGATTTTACACTTGGTTATGCCGATGTGGCTGGCTTCAGATTGGGGACATGCCGTGCCGTAAAATGGATTAATCCCGGAACACGAGAACTTACCTCACTAACTTTGCACCCACTCACCATGATGGACAGTAGTTTGAGCGACAAACGTTATATGAACCTCAATGCACACGAAGCCTACGAATACTGCATCCGTCTGATAAACATGGTGGAAAGTTGGAGTGGCGAGCTTGTATTATTGTGGCATAATACTTCTGTGGAAGAAACTCCTCAATCCTACCACCGAAAACTTTATCAGGATCTTATAACCTACCTGAAAGATAAGTAACAAGAACTTTAAGCATGAAAAAAACCGCTATAGTCTGCGTAACCAATGACCTGTCGACTGACCAGCGGGTACATAAAACCTGTCTGACACTCGAAAAATGTGGTTATTGGGTTGTAGAATATGGTCGGTTATTACCGGAAAGCAAACCACTTCAACGAAATTATTTTATTCTTCGTAAAAAACTCTTTTTTCACAGTGGTCCGCTTTTTTATGCTGAATACAACATCAGATTGTTCTTTCATTTGCTGATTGCCAATGTGGATTTAATTTTTGCCAACGATCTAGATACACTTCCAGCTGCCTTTCTGGCTGCTACACTTCGTGGAAAAAGACTGATTTACGACACACATGAATTTTATACCGAAACACCTGAACTTGTGAGTCGACCGACTATTCAGGCTATTTGGAAAAAAATTGAAAATACTATTTTCCCACATCTTACTGACATTCTGACTGTCAACGCTTCCATTGCTAAACTTTATAGTGACAAATTTCATAAAACTATTATGGTAAGTCGTAATATCCCAACCTCTTTTTCACCCGACAGATTGAAATCGCGCGAGGAACTTGGATTGCCTGCCAATAAGCGTATTCTAATTCTTCAGGGAACGGGTATCAATGTGCAACGCGGTGCAGAGGAAGCTGTTGAAGCTATGCAGTTTATTGAAAATGCTATTCTACTCATTTGCGGGAGTGGAGATGTATTGCCTATTCTCAAAAAAATGGTTGAAGAGAAGAAACTCCAGACTAAGGTTATTTTCAAAGATAAAATGTCGTTTGAAGAGCTTCGCCAATACACCATTAACAGCGACCTTGGTCTTGCAATCGACAAAGATACCAACCTGAATTATCACTTTTCTCTCCCAAATAAGTTGTTTGATTATATTCACTCCGGAATTCCTACTCTTTCATCAGGACTAGTTGAATTACGTCAGATTATTGATAAATATGACATTGGTTATTATATCGAAAACCATAAACCTGAACATATTGCCACGGTAATTAATTCCATTTTTGCTAATGAAAAAAGGTATAACACCGTTAGACAAAACACAGCAAAAGCTAAAGAAGAACTTTGCTGGGAAAACGAAGAAAAGGTGTTGATTTCGATTATTAACAAAAAGTAAACCATGCTTTCCATCCTAATTCCAACATACAACTACAACATTACCCAACTGGCAACTGAATTGCAACATCAGGCAATGGAGCAGTCTGTAGATTTTGAGTTGATTGTTATGGAAGATGGTTCGGGTAAATGGTTGTTGGAGAATGCCGAAATAAATAAACTGGAATTTTGCAGACATATTATTCTCGATAAAAATATCGGTCGTTCTGCTATTCGGAATAAATTGGCTGACGAAGCAAAATTTGAGCATCTACTTTTCATGGATTGTGACGCTGAGGTTTGTTCTTCAGATTTTTTGACAAAATACCTCGCGTTTTGCAACGAAGATTGTATTGTAATTGGAGGTACTGCATACAGTCCAAATGAAAACAATCCTGAATTTAGTCTGCGGCTGAAATATGGCCGAAATCGCGAAGCACGCTCTGCAAATGAAAGGGGGAAAAACAACTTTGCGACCTTTAATTTTCTGATTTCCAAAAGTGTTTTCAATAAAGTTCGTTTCGATGAAAGTATTCGTGGGTACGGGCATGAAGATATGCTTTTTGGACATGAGCTACACCAGCAAGGATATGAATTTATTCAAATTGATAATCCGCTTATTCACAAAGGGCTGGATGATAACCGGACATTTATTCAAAAGACTGAAGAAGCAACACGTAATCTTTGGTTGTTGCAACTTTCGGGCAATTATCCATTCTTGACTGACGAATCAAAACTTTTAAAATCATTTTCGAAGATAAGGTCGTTAAGATTAATCCGATTAATGGCACTGAAATTTGATGTCAGCAAGAAAATTCTTCGTTGGTTGCTTTGCCGGAAATCACCTTCGTTATTGGTTTATGATTGGTACAAATTAGTATTTCTATGCAAAACATCACTGACAAAATGACAACCTGTCATGACAAAATTGGCACAATTTTGCTTTGGCACAATTTCTGAAAGGAAAGTAACCGTAAAAAACAAACAATTTAAAAAAGAAAAATATGAACATTAAACCATTAGCCGACCGCGTGTTGGTAAAACCGGCACCGGCAGAAGAAAGAACAGTGAGCGGAATCATTATTCCGGATTCAGCAAAAGAAAAACCACTAAAAGCTGAAGTATTAGCAGTAGGAAAAGGAACAAAAGACGAAGAAATGGTAGTTGCAGTTGGTGACACCGTATTGTATGGTAAATATGCCGGGACAGAATTGGAATGGGAAGGTGAAAAATACCTGATCATGCGTCAATCGGATATTTTGGCAATTATTTAATTTATCAGTGAACGAGGAAACAAGTTGACAGGAAACAACTTTTTCTCATTAAAAAACAATTTAATTATTAATCTCAAGTGGTGTACTCGTTTACACGTTCACTTGTTTACTTTAAAATATTATGTCTAAAGAAATTAAATTCAACATTGATGCCCGCGACCAATTGAAAAAAGGGGTTGACGAGTTGGCAAATGCAGTGAAGGTAACACTCGGACCTAAAGGTCGTAATGTGATTATCGAGAAAAAATTTGGTGCTCCACACATCACCAAAGATGGTGTTACTGTGGCTAAAGAAATTGAACTGGAAGATTCATTTCAGAATCTGGGTGCTCAGTTGGTGAAAGAAGTTGCCTCAAAAACAGGTGATGATGCCGGTGATGGAACAACTACTGCAACCGTGCTGGCACAATCTATTGTAAGCGTAGGTATGAAAAACGTGGCTGCCGGAGCAAATCCAATGGACTTGAAACGTGGTATAGACAAAGCGGTAATTGAAGTTGTGAAAAGTATTGCTGCTCAGGCAAAAGTGGTGGGCGACAACTACGATCAGATTGAACAAGTTGCTTCTATTTCGGCCAACAATGATGCTGTAATTGGTAAACTTATTGCTGATGCTATGCGTAAAGTATCGAAAGACGGCGTAATCACCATTGAAGAAGCTAAAGGAACCGACACTACCATTGAAGTGGTGGAAGGTATGCAATTCGACCGCGGTTATATTTCGGCTTATTTTGTAACCAATACTGAAAAAATGGAAGTGGAAATGGAAAAACCATATATCCTCATCCACGACAAAAAAATATCAAATCTGAAAGAATTACTTCCGGTACTTGAACCAGCTGTTCAGTCAGGTCGTCCGTTATTGATTATTGCAGAAGACGTGGATAGCGAAGCATTGACAACATTGGTTGTGAATCGATTGCGTGCTAACCTGAAAATCTGTGCCGTAAAAGCTCCCGGTTTTGGCGACCGTCGCAAGGAAATGTTGGAAGACATTGCTATCCTGACCGGTGGTGTGGTAATTTCGGAAGAAAAAGGGATTAAACTTGAACAGGCTACGTTGGAAATGCTTGGTACTGCCGAAAAAGTGACTGTAAACAAAGACAATACAGTAATTGTGAACGGTGCAGGTTCAAAAGATTCTATTCAAAGCCGTGTTGGTCAGATTAAAGCTCAGATAGCTTCGACAACTTCGGATTACGACCGCGAAAAACTTCAGGAACGGTTGGCTAAACTTGCCGGTGGGGTTGCTGTACTTTACGTTGGAGCTGCTTCGGAAGTGGAAATGAAAGAGAAAAAAGACCGCGTTGACGATGCATTAAGTGCAACCCGTGCTGCTATTGAAGAAGGAATTGTTCCCGGTGGTGGTGTGGCTTATATACGTGCTATCGAATCGTTGAAAGCTATTAAAGCAGTGAATGATGACGAGCAAACCGGTATTGAAATTATCAAACGTGCAATTGAAGAACCATTGCGTCAGATAGTTTATAATGCAGGTAAGGAAGGTGCTGTAGTAGTTCAGAAAGTGCTTGAAGGCAAAGACGATTTCGGGTATAATGCTCAAACCGATAAATACGAAAACTTTTTCAAAGCAGGTGTTGTTGACCCGGCTAAAGTTTGCCGTGTAGCGTTGGAAAATGCGGCTTCAATAGCAGGTATGTTCCTTACTACCGAATGTGTAATCACCGAAAAGAAAGAAGAAAATCCAGCTCCACAAATGCCTATGGGTGGCGGAATGGGTGGAATGATGTAATTTGTGGGAATCAGTAGTGAAACCTAAAATTCTGTCAAAGATTAAACCTTTTTGGCTGGTTGTTATTAAAACAATTGATTTCAACTAAAATTACCATAAAACTCTTTGTGGTGTAATTATAGCACCTCATCTCAAATCAGCTGAATTCCTTTAAAGGAATCAGCTGATTTTTTTTAATCCCGCATCTTTCCAGTTTTCCCGAATAAATTCCGTAGTTTTGTAATCGCAACACATATCCCTGTAGAGACGCAAAATTTTGCGTCTCTACCAAAAAACCATGATTGACCAACCTACCATAGACCGCATTACCGAAGCCGCACAGATACAAGATGTGGTGGGCGATTTCGTTACGCTGCGTAAACGCGGGGTGAATCTGCTTGGTCTGTGTCCGTTCCACGGTGAGAAAACGCCTTCGTTTACGGTTTCGCCGGCAAAGGGCATTTTCAAATGTTTTGGCTGTGGAAAAGGTGGTAACTCGGTGCATTTTATCATGGAGCACGAGCAGCTTGGTTACACCGAGGCACTAAAATACCTGGCTCGCAAGTACCACATCGATGTGCAGGAACGGGAACTCTCGCCCGAGGAAATGGCCGTACGCAACGACCGCGAATCCATGTTTCTGGTCAACGAATTTGCACAAAAACATTTCACGTCTACACTCCACAACCATATCGATGGTAAATCCATCGGGCTCGGTTATTTCCGCGAACGTGGTTTCCGCGACGATATCATTCAGAAATTCCAGCTTGGCTACAGTCTCGACCAGCGCGATGCCTTCACACAAGCCGCTCTGAAAGCCGGTTACAATAAAGAATACCTTGTAAAAACGGGTCTCACACTCGAAAACGAAAGCGGACAAACCACCGATCGTTTCCGTGGCCGAGTGATGTTTCCGGTTCATTCGCTGTCGGGCAAAGTGGTGGCTTTTGGTGGTCGCATCCTGAAAAAGGATGACAAAATGGCGAAGTACGTCAACTCGCCCGAATCTGAAATTTACCACAAAAGCAACGAACTTTACGGAATCTTTTTTGCCAAACAAGCCATTGTCAAACAGGATCGTTGCTTTTTGGTGGAAGGTTACACCGATGTGATTTCGATGCACCAAAGCGGTATCGAAAACGTGGTGGCTTCGTCCGGAACATCGCTTACACCGGGACAAATCCGCCTTATTCACCGCTTTACTGAGAATGTTACGGTTATTTACGATGGCGATGCTGCCGGTATCAAAGCTTCCATTCGTGGTATCGATTTATTATTGGAAGAAGGACTAAATATAAAGGTCCTACTCCTACCCGATGGCGATGACCCCGATTCCTTTGCGCGCAAAACCAATGCGTCGGACTTTATTGAATACGTGGAGCGAAACGCTTCCGACTTTATACGTTTCAAAACCAATCTGTTGCTTGCCGATGCCGGAAATGACCCTGTGAAACGAGCCGGACTGGTGTTGGACATTGTGCGGAGTATTGCCATCATTCCTAATTCGGCAATCCGTAGCGAATATGTAAAAGAATGTAGCACATTGCTGAACGTGGAAGAGCAAATGCTTTACTACGAAATCAACAAGCTCAAGAATTCCGAGCAGGAAAAAAATGCCACCCGCAGACAGAATGAAATACCGGAACAGTCAGATTCACCCGAAAGCGATGCAATTGCCCGGATTAGTTCGTCATCAAAATTTGAGGATCAGGAACGTAATATTTTGCAGATTTTGGTGAAGTATGGTGAATCAATTTTCTATTATTCCGACGAAGAAAAACAACTACCTGTTACAGTAGGTGATTATATTCTGGAAGAGTTGGAGAAAGATAATCTACTGTTTTATAACGAAGTTCACACACTGATTTTGGAAGAATACAAACTGAATCACAAGATGGATGGTTTTGTGGCAGAACGGTTTTTTCTGTATCATCCCAATTCCAGAGTCAGTATTCTGACCGCTGATTTAGTTACGGAAAAATACACACTCAGCAAGGTTCATTCCAAGGTGAAAAAAGTAGAAACCGATGCTGAGCGACTGATTGAACTCGTTCCACGGGTAGTTTTTGAATTTAAAAACAGCCTGATACTGGATATGATTAAACAAAAACTGCTTCAGTTGAAAGCTGCCAGCGAAATGAAAAACAACAGCCTTGTAGACCAGATTATGCAGGAAATGAAGCAGTTGGATGAGGTAAAAAAACAACTCTCCAAGACCTTGGGAGAGAGAATAATAATAAAATTGTAATTTGATATATACAAACCATTTAATGCACAAATTATGAAAACAATCCAGACAATTATGCTTTTT
>CAIKVR010000212.1 GCA_903830915.1 uncultured Bacteroidales bacterium | reverse complement strand
CGAGTTCCAACTCGCGAATATTCATAAATACCGCGAGTTGGAACTCGCGAGACCCGATTCAGATCAGCAATAAATTCTCAAAAATAGCAACATTATAAAAGTCAAGACGACTTCGTTGCTAAAAACCCCCATTATCTTGAAATTTATTCGAATACTTGGTACTTTAAATCTACTTTTATAGAGTCCAATCAATTGGTCAACCAATAATATGTTCTACAACATATTTGTAAAAAAAACTCTTAAATAATTTTGAGATTAAAAACACAGAAATTACTTTTGGTTGACCAAATAATTGGTATGCCAATTGTATGGTAAAAAAACTTTTTAAATCATATAAATACAAGGAAATTATGAAAAAACTTCTACTTCTGAATTTTATTAGCTTTTCTCTTTTCAGTCTTAGCGCTCAAACTTTAGACAAAACGCTCCTATTCGACTTTGGGCCAAACGATGTTACAAATGGAAATAGTACTAGTAATCCGGATATAAACGCTAATTACTGGAATAATATAATTGATCCGTCGGCTTCAGCCACAGTATCAGGATTGCTGACAAATACCAATACAGCTACAGCTTATGCATTGAAGATTGTCACCAAATTTTCGACTAATGGACTTCTATCCGGTGGGTTAACTGTACCCGAAGCTTCAAAAATAGGCATCTTTGCCATTCCCACTGTTACACAGGATTATTTCTACACCTCCACTTCAGGTAGTTTTAAACTTACCGGACTAACTAAAACTAAAGCCTACAAATTCTTTTTTTTCAACAGTCGAAGCACTGCCGATCCTGCCCGAATCAGCCAGTTCAACCTAGTTGGTTTAACGACTGCTGCGGGTACATTACAATCGTCGGGTACTAACCTTGGTGGTACAGGTTACAATGGAAATAAAACTACTATCCTCGAAACCACGCTAATCTATCCTGATGCAAATGCTGAAATAAATATAACGCTAACACCTTTCTCGGGTGGCTATGCCTACATCAATTCGCTGAAAGTGGAAGAATATACGGTACCTTACGTGAGTACCACATCCATTACTGTAAGCGGAAACGATATTCCAAACACCGGAGGTCAATCGCAGATGAAAGCAACTGTTCTGCCTGCCGACGCCACACCCAACTCCTACAATTGGAGCGTGAACGATATTACGGTGGCAACTATTGATGCAAACGGATTACTGTCAGCTAAGAAAAACGGAACAGTTACGATTACCGCTTCCATTACCCAAAGTGGCGTGGTTCTTTCCGGTCAAAAACAAATCACGGTGAGTAACCAACTTTCGGCTTTATATCTTTCGGGTACAGCTACAAGCAATGGCGATAACATATCTACCGCCCTATTGCTGAACACTCCACCCGACAAAATTGGTATAAATACCGGCGTTTTTGAAACAGGAACAACGCTCAATAACACCGGAACATTTAATTTCTATAGTTCACAAAATGCAGGTACAGCCACAATTTTTGGAGCGGGATCGAAAGCCGATACATTGATTGTGGGAGGTAGCCCTATTCCGTCGACAATTTCGGGCTCAGGGGTTGTTCGGGCTTATTTAGGTACAAATTCCTACAAACTTTATCCAAACAGTCCGTTTAAAATCTCTCAAATGGGTTCTTCGGTTTCCAACGGGCAAGGTGCTTCGGTAACAGTTACAAACAGTTTGGGTTCAACATCCTACATAGGTTATGCTTATAAATACGGTCAAATGCTGAATCAACGCTACACTTCAGGAACAAGTCAGAATAATTGGGTGGTTTCAAACATCTCCATTGGTGGAAATGACACCAAAGATGTGTTGGCACGGTGGGATAAAGATTTATTAAATGATGGCAGTTTGTATGTTGTTTACGCGCTGTCATTGGGAAATGAAGGCATCATTACCGGTGGACAAACCATTTACGATCAGTTTAAAACCAATATGCTGATGCTTATTGCCAAAGCCCGTTCGGTGGGAAAAATACCGATTATTGCCAATGTGTATCCACGAGCCGATTTTGGCTTAACGGAATACAACTATGTGAAACAAATAGATATGCTGATTCACGAATGGGATGTACCCAGTTTCAATCTGTTGGGATGTATTGACGATGGAACAGGGAAATGGCCTTTGCTTTATCAGCACGACAATTCGCATCCCAACGACGACGGTCATACCGAATTATCTTACAGCATTGTGCCCACACTTTTTGATGCTTTAAATGCCGGAAAAGCCCAACCGACAAGACAATCAGGCACTTATTTATCGCTGAATAAGACGACTGCCAACCATCAGCTTTCTTTTACACCCGACAATACTTTTCATTCGTTCACAACTTCGGTTGATTTTAAAACTACCGGTGCCGGATCGATTCTGAGTTTTCCACAAAGTGCTGTTGATGGAATTGTATCCATTGATGCCACTACAGGATTTCTAACTTACCAATCGCCAAACGGAGGATTTATAACCGGCACAACAATTATGAACGATGGTCAGTGGCACAACGCAACCCTGAGTCATTATTATGCACAAGGTTTTACTATTCTATATTGCGATGGCGTTGCTGTGAATACTATCAATGAAAAACTGCTGGCTACGGCATTTAATCTTTTCGACTCCAATGCCCCTGCATCGGTTGATTACCGCAACTGGTTTTTCTACCGTTCAGGGATGAATCAGATGGAAATTACCGGTTTGTCAAGCGGCAAAATGCTGAAATCAAGCTTGGAATTGTATGCTCCACTCGATGGTCAGGCTATATTGAGTTCCAATGCCTTGGTAAATTTGGCTCAAAGTTTAAATACCATTCAATTAATTGACAATTCTAAAACTAGCCAAACCATTACTTTTCAGGCTATCCCTACAAAAGTCCCGGGCGATGCCGATTTTAGTGTTGTGGCTACGGCGAGTTCCGGATTAGCCGTTACACTCACAAGTTCAAACACCGGAGTGGCAACTATCGTAAATGGGAATATTCATATCGTAGGTGCAGGAACAGCTATTATTACTGCTTCGCAAGCGGGCAATGATACCTATAAATCTGCCATTTCTGTTCGTCAAACGCTTACCGTAAATGGCACAAATCAAATCATTACTTTTCCGGGTTTGACTGCAAAAGTTTATGGTGATGCCGATTTTAATCCGGGTGCAACCGCCAGTTCAGGTTTGGCTGTTACGTATACAAGTTCAAATACTTACGTTGCAACAATTGTAAATGGGAATATTCATTTAGTTGGTCCGGGAACTGTCACAATTACTGCATCACAAGTTGGAAATGCAATTTTCAACGCAGCATCGGATGTTGTACAAACATTGACCGTAACATCCATTATTCCAACCACCGGATTGTACAACGAAATTTTTGATTATACAGTTGGACCTCTTACAGGACAGGGATCGTGGCTCGAAGCAGGAACTATCACCACCGGAACTGGCACACGTACCATTACAAGTGGAACTTTAAGCTATTCGGATGAATATGGAACTTATATCCTTTCGGCACTTGGAAAATCGATGACTATTAGCCTTTTATCAGGAACCACAGTTTCTGATTTTAAAGCCTACAAACCATTCAGTGCTACTTCCATCAGTTCCGGCGTATTATATTTAAGCTTTTTACTCAAAGTAAACGCCAACGTATCATCTACCAATCAGGAAGCATTCGGGATGGCCGATGGAACCAGTGCCGGACCAAAAGTATTGATTGGAAAAACGTCTACCGGTTTCTACAAATTAGGTACTGTGCGAGGTTCAACCGCCAGTGCCGATTATAAATATGCGAGCTCTCCTACTTCGTTAACTGTTGGAGCTACCAATCTGATTGTGTTGAAATATGATTTTTCAACATCAACGTCGTCGGTTTATATCAATCCAAAACTTGGTGACTCAGAACCATCCTCACCAGAAATAGCTGATAATACTTCAGCAACCATCCGAACAAAACTCAGCAATCTATGGTCGAGAGCGCAGGGAACAGTTTCACAAAATCTAAACATTGGTGGTGTACGGATTTCAAATACCTGGGCAGATGCGGTTGAAAAAGTTGCAGTTACATCTATTACAACCCAATTATTAAATTCATCTGTTCTTTCGTTACGGGTTGTTGACAAGAGTATTCTTGCATCCGAAAAAGGAACATTCAGAATTTACAGCACGCAGGGCGTCCTTCTATTACGGTTGAAAAATACAAACAAGCTGATTACGAATTTAGATACCGGATTGTATATTGTTCACTTTTCAAACGAGACAGGACAGGAAGTTATTCAAAAAATTATTATTCACTAATATAGCTTTTTTAATAAAAATACTGTGAGGTTTATCTATTCGCTTTAAATACTATATTCTTGTAATGATGCATTTTTAACAAACTTACCGTTTTTGCTCAATCAAATAAATACCAACTCTGGCAATTATATATAACACTTCATCTCATTGATAATAAAAGGAGTATCCAAATCTAATGAAAGCCAGAGAATCTAACATTCCAGTTTGGTATTTCTCCGATCTAAATACAGGACATTTTTATTGCAGCAAATCATTGATGAACAATATTTTTAAAATCTGAATACATAACACGATTCAATTCACCCTCCTGTCTTATTGACTTGCAATAAGGAAATGATAAATTCAGAGAACATATCTAAAATTTAGTAAGAATGTCTAAGTTTGAACTTGCGGGGCTGGCCAATTTTATGTTTTACAACACTTTTTGAAAAATATTGCTGAAATTATTTTTTTATTGTTCAAGCTTGTAGTATTTTTGGTCAACCAAATTACTGGTCGACCAAAAATACTACAAGAAATTATATACCAACTTAATAAATTATTATCATGAAAAAAACTACTCTTATTTTAATGCTTTGTTTTATAGCGATCTACGGCAAAGCGCAAGTCTTATTGGATGAGACTTTTTTTGATTTTCCAACAACCGATAATATGTCCACGGTAAATGGTTGGACAAATTATTCTGGAAATACTTTGGAACCAAATGTGACTGATTATCGTATTCTTGACAAACAAGGTTTGAGTTATGCAGATCTTAACGGTATACCTTACTTATCAGGACAAGGAGCTGCATTACACAACGTATTTGTGGGAGTTTCAGCATCAAAAACACCTCCAGGAGCTGCATTATTAACTTCAAAACCGTTTTCAAACACTCCGATAAACTCCGGTGTTATTTATGTTTCATTTTTATTCCAACCTGTAGCACCGGGTGGAAGTCAGGGTCAAACTGTAAGTTTAACTGACTCTGTTCAACGCTCTTCTATGTGTCTTTGGATTAGACCGGGTTCAACGGGTTCTACTTGCATATTGGGTCTTACCCGCGCAGGTGGTGGATCTGCAGATATTGTGAATGGTAAAACAGAATTCAGTTATGGAACAGTGAATTTCATTGTTATGAAATATGATTTTACTTCTCATATAGCTTATTTATATGTAAATCCTGGTATTGGAAGTGCTTCAGAACCAACAGAATATGCGATGGATAACGCAACTGTAAATACAGCTGAGGTATACAGAACAGCCTTACAACATGTTATGTTAGTTAATAAAGGATCAAATAAAGCGAACTATTATGTAAGTGGAATCAGAGTATGTCAATCGTGGAAAGATGCAGTTCAACCAGCTGCACTTCCTAAAGTTGCAACTCCGACCAATGGTTCTGCTTCAAGCGTTGAGGCAGAAAGTTTCTGGGCTAACTGGACACCAACAGCGGATGCAAATGGATATAACATACTGGTTTATAATGGAACAAGTTTATTCAGTAAAACCACTGTAGTTGATAAGGCTGCTTCATCTGTTCAGATTAGCGGTTTAGTTTCTAACACAACTTACACCTATGAAGTTCAGGCAATTGGTGATGGAACTACCACAGGTAATTCCACTCCCTCAGCCGCTTCGGTAGGTTTTTCAACTTTAGATGGTGTGATGGAAGTTCAACCGGATTTCAGCAATGGTACCTGGGGACAAGTTTACCCAAACAGTTCTACTGAACCTCTTGCATTGTCATATCCTTCATTTTCAAACGGAAATTATTATATATCGAATGGTTTGAACAGTAGCAACAAACATATCGGTATGTACTTACCAAACAATCCAGCTGCGAAAGACACCATTAAATACTGGATTAAATTGGATAAATCGACTGCCGTTGGAGGTTCGTATTTGACACTGCCTTCTATGAAACAAGTTGGAAGTATGGAATTGCATGTGTGGACCAGCGGTCCGGGCAGAACATTCTTAGTTCAGGAACTGACTGCTGATGGTACATGGAAAACAGATCATTCATTATTCTCTGCAAAAGATACTCTGAATAATAAAGATACTATTATAAATGTAAACTTCAATAATAATTATGCTACCAAATTAAGAATTATCAATACAGGTAGTGGCTATTTCGCTGTTGGATTAGTAAAAGTATCCGGAGTAATTAATGGTTTGTCAGAAAATAGTAGTAAGATATCACTTTACAGTACCGGAAAAACAATTGTCAGTTCACAACCGGGAGTATTAAGTATATATAACCTACAGGGAATATTGATTTACAAGGATGCCATTGAAAACCATCGTATTACAAATCTGGCAGCAGGAATTTATATTGTCCGGCTCAAAACTAATAACGGCGATATGTTGACTAAAAAAGTTTTAATTCAATAAGAATAAAGAAGGTAGAATTCGATGAATTAAAGTTGGTCAGACATAATAATTGTCTGACCAACACATCGCTAAAATCTTTTTCCATCTTCAAACTATTAATCGAATTATGATGAAAAATATTACTTTATTATTTGCAATACTATTATTTACTGTTACTGTAAAAGTCTCTGCACAAACACAGTTGGTAGCTCCTACTGTAGGTACTGCCACTTTACCTACAACAGTAGGATTTACCGCTAACTGGACTGCCATTGCAAATGCATCAAGTTACATTGTAAATGTTTATGACAGCACACCTGCATTAGTTGTTTCAGTGCCGGTTGCCGGAGCTACAGTTGCAACAACAATAATAACGGGTTTATTTCAGGGAACTGCTTATACTTATACTGTAATCGCAGTTGGCGATAGTACAATTTTTACAAATTCTGCGGAATCAACTCCTTCTGCTATAATAACAACACTAATACAGCTAACTACGCCTACAGTTGAGACTGCAAGCCGAATGACTCTGACCGGTTTCACTGCCAACTGGACAGCTGTGGCTAATGCAACAAGTTATTCAATAAACGTATATGATGGAGCAAATTCATTAGTTGCCGGTTCTCCAAAAACTGTAACAGGAGCAACTTCTGCATTGTTAGCAATATCTGCGATATTAACTCCAAACACGACTTATTCATATACGGTAACTGCTATTGGTGATGGTGTGACTTATGCAAGTTCTGTTGCATCAGCAAATTCGGCATCATTTACAACTGCAACTTCCACAGGTTCTTTTACAATGCAATATGCCGATACAGAAACTGCACTTCTTAACAGCGACCTAAAAGGAGGAGCGGCCGATATTTATGAACTAACCACTTCTGGAGGTGCATATACTTTTAATACTGGTGCTTCTACAAACAATAACACACTTGTCCGAAACACCACAATAAAGGCTGCTGCAGGACTTGCGAGTAAACCCATTTTGAAAATTAACAGTACTACTACAAGTGGTACCTGCAATATTATTTACACAGCGACACCTGGTTTAACAATTAAATTAACTGGACTTGAGTTTAATGGGATAAATGCTGGTGGATCGGGTCAGCCTATAGCCTTTTATTCTACTACTGCTGCTACTAATACAAATCTTTATATTAGTAATTGTTATTTTCATGATATGCTAAATGTATCCGGAAATGGTACAATCAGAATGGATGGAGTTTCTACCACGCAGGTAATGGATATTCAAGGCAGTATATTTAATAAATGTGGTGGAAGAATTTTATATAATAATTCAGCTTCCGGCACAACGAATATCAATATTAAAAACTGTACTTTCAGTAATAATGCTTTAGTTGCTTCCAGAGCAAGTGTAGTTTACAATACCGCAGCTAATGTTGGGACTCAAACATACGATCATTGTACATTTTACAATATTTTAGTTGATAAAACAAGTCCTATTTATATCAAGGGATTAGGTGGCGCAATCGCTATAAAGAATAGTCTTTTCAGTACGGTTGCATTAACACAACCTTTGACATTCGGTACGACAATTACTGATTGTTATGTGGGTGGATTTGCAACACCACCTACGGGAACAACAACTCCTATTACCACAACTCCAATATATACAATTGCTGCTACACTTGATTTTTCGCTTACCAATAAAAGTTTATTTACTGCAACAACAGATGCCTTAATTGCTGGCAATACAATTTATTATGCTGCATTGCCAAAATTAGATTCACCAACTGTAGGTGTAGCCACTCTTATAGGAACCAATGGATTTACGGCAAACTGGTCTACAGTTACAAATGCATCAGGCGGTTACAGTGTTAAAGTATATGAGGGCGGAATAACATTGGTTAATACTACCCCAGTTGCTGGTCAAACTTCTACCAGTGCGGCAATTAGAGGCTTAAAAACCGGAACAAGTTATACCTATACAGTTACTGCTGTAGGCGATGCTATCAATTATGACAATTCAAATCCATCAACTGCTTCTGCAAGTTTTTATACACTTGGACTTCCAACTCCAATTGTTGGAACTGCAACCGATATTACGGCTAACGGTTTCACTGCCAATTGGACTCCAACAGCAAACGCAACAGGTTATGAAATAATGATATATTTAACATCCAATTTGGTAACTACAACTAAAGTTAGTGGTCAGACTGCTTCAAGTGTTATTCTAACCGGACTTGCAATGGGTACAACTTATACGTATAAAGTAATTGCTGTGGGTGATAGTGTTAGTTATACAAATTCAGATCCATCAGCTTCATCGGCTGTTGCAAAAACATTAGCCCTAACAGTAAGTGCTCTAAATCCAAACTTTAGCGATGGTACTTGGGGGTTAGTTGCTACTGCATCTCCTGCACTTGGTTCATATCCAGTTTTCTCTGCAAATGGCTGGGATTTGACTCATGCTCTAGTTAAAACAAATACAACAAGTGGACCAAAAGGCGAAGCTCATCCCGATGTGCTTATGTTGGATAAAACAACCAATTCTGGTGTAATTGTAACTCCTGTAGTTGCAAGTGTTGCTGAAATTGAAATTCATTCTTCTGCTACTGCAGGAAGACAATATTTGATTCAATCATCTATAGATGGAGGTTTAAATTGGATACCGGTAGGTCCGGGAAATACTGCTACTCCTGTAGCTGGTACCTATTACAATGTAAGTGCTAATTTGGAACAAATTGATATTATACCAACTGGAGGTCTCTCAAATGTTCAATTCAAAATCACTGACCCTAGTTCAGGAGCGTTTACATTTTATCATATAAGCTCCCATACAACGCTAACAACTACTCTTGCAACTCCAACAATTGGAGCAGCAAGTGCAATTGCAGCTACAACTTTCACTGCCAACTGGACCCCTGTGGATGCGAATGCAACAAACTATGAGGTGAAAGTTTATAAAGGTACAACACTGAAGGTTACCGCAAAAACTACTGGTGGACAGGCTACTTCAAGTTTGGTTATTTCAGGATTGCAGCCTGATTCTACTTATACCTACAAGGTGAAAGCTTTAGGCGATGGCGATGTGAATTATTTAGATTCTTACATATCAGCAGCATCAGCTCCGTTTACAATGGGCAAGCAATTGGCAACACCTATTGTTGGGATAGCAAGTAATGTGACGCTAACAACTTTTACTGCCAACTGGACAGCAATTGTGCCAAATGCAACAAACTACGAAGTAAAAGTTTATAAAGGAACAGCGATAATATTTACAGCGACTACTAAAGAAGGACAAAATTCTACCAGTCTGAATATTGGCGGAATGCAAGCAGATTCAACTTATACGTATACTGTTAAAGCAATAGGCGATACAATTTATGCTAATTCTAATGAATCGGCTGCTTCTGCTCCGTTTACAATGGCTCATAAACTTGAAACGCCATCGATACCTACCGGAGCAGCAGTTTCAACCACAGAAATTAAAGTCAATTGGTCAGTTGTTTTACATGCATCTGGTGGTTATTTAATTAAAACATATCAGGATTCAAGTTTGGTTGATTCAATAACCGTAAATGATTCAATTGCAACAACTGCAATTATAACTGGGTTGAAATACGCAACTAAATATACTTTCACAGTAACAGCCTTAGGTAACAATACTACCTACTTTGATTCAAATGAGTCTGAAAAATCAAATATTGTTATTACAGACGGAACCGGGCTTAGTAATACCCAAAGGGTTATTTCATTAATTGTATCAGGTAAAGAAATCAGGTCTTCTGAAACAGGAAATATTGAGGTATTCAATCTTCAGGGTGCTAAAGTACTGGAAGCAAAACTTGCAACCAACTTATCAGTTAATCTGAATTCAGGAATTTACATTGTTCGCTTTACAGCATTGGATGGCAAATTACTAACTACAAAAATGATCATAAAATAAATCAGAATGTTGGTCAGAATCTATTAATTGATTCTGACCAACTATAACTTTAAAATAATTATTAATCAAATAAAATTCAACTCTTATGAAAAAAATTACTTTATTTTTTGCCTTCATGCTGATAGCAATAATGGCAAATGCACAGGTTTTATTGGATGAAACATTTCCAGCTACATTCCCAAATCCCACAGCAGTAAGTACTACATTAACTGATGCAGCAAGTGGTTGGACAACTGTTAACGGTGCAACTTCAACAACCTGGTCAAAAACCACCACCACTGCATTAACTTATCCAGCTGTAGGTACAACATGGATAAATTCCGGAGTTGGAAAATCATTGTATGTAAATTATACTGGTATTACTTCAGCATCTTCCTACTCTTATAAATCGTTTTCTGCAAGTCCTATAACAACCGGTGTGGTATATTTAGCATTTTTATATAAGTGTACAGCAAATGGAGGTAGTGGTTCACAGATAATTGGTTTATCAGATCAATCTTCTACTGGGAATTTGGGTGCAAATGTTTGTGCGTCGTATTCGTCCCCAAACCTTAAGTTAGGTGTAAGTAGGGGAAGCGCAACAAATGGTGATGTTCAATTAGGGGCACCTATAACACTTAACACAACTTATTTTCTTGTCATGAAATATGACTTTTCAGTAACACCGGTAAAAGCAACATTATATGTTAACCCAACAATAGGTGGAAGTGAATCCGGTGCTACAGTCTATGCATTTGATGATGGAACTGTAAATGGAAAAACTGCCAGAACTTCCTTACAATACATAAAACAATGTACCAGTGGGTCAAATAAAGCATATTTCGATGTAAGTGGTGCAAGAGTTTGTACATCTTGGTCTGATGCAGTAGCACCTTATATTTCTGCACTTCCAAAAATCACAGCTCCTTCACCAATTGTAGACGCAGCTTCAGTTGGACCAACCTATTTTACAGCTAGTTGGACAAGCGTAGCAGCTGCCAGTAACTATACGGTAAATGTTTATAGCAGTGATGGCTCTTCGTTGTTAAAATCTCAAACCACAACAGGAGGAACAAGTACAACCAGTTTGGTTGTAACTGGTTTAACACCAAATACAACTTATACTTATAAAGTTTATGCCATAGCAACCGATCAGGTAAATAATGCCAATTCACTGGAAACGGCACTCTCAAACACTTTTACTACTCCTAATTTTACTCAATTAACTACACCAACATTAGGTGTTGCTACGAATATTCTTTCGGAAAGTTTTATTGCAAATTGGAGTACTGTGACTGGTGCAGGAAGTTATGTGGTTAAAGTTTACAATACTACTCCAACTTTAGCAAAAACAGTAACTGCAACAGGTCAAACTACAAGCAGTTTAGATATAACAGGTTTAAATTTAAATACCAGTTTTACCTATACTGTAACCGCTAAGGGAGATGCAATTACTTATTCTGATTCCAATGAATCAGGAAATTCAACTGGGTTTTCAACCCTTTCAACTTATCCGGCGTCATTAAATCCTAACTTTAGCGATGGTACATGGGGCGTAGTTGTGAGTTCATCTCCCACAATGGGTACCTATCCGGTTTTCTCCGTTAATGGATGGGATTTTACTCATGCACAAGTTAAGACAAATTCATCAATTGGACCAAAAGGAGAAATTCACTCCAATGTACTTATGCTGGATAAAGCACAATACTTTGGAGCATTAACAACACCTACAGTAGCTAGTGTAGCCGAAATTGAAATTCACTCTTCTGCTACGGCAGGCAGATGGTATTTTATACAATCATCGATTGATGGAGGTTTAAATTGGGTGCCTGTAGGTACTGGGAATACTGCTTCTCCAGTGGCAGGTAACTATTACAATGAAAGTAACAGTTTAGAACAGATTGATATTATTCCTACAGGAGGACTTACAAATGCTAAATTCAAGATTACTGACCCTGCATCTGGTGTATACACCTTTTATCAAATTTCTATGCGTCCTACTATTCCTTTATTGTTAACAGCTCCAACTATTGGCGTAGCAAGTTCAATTGCAGCTACCACCTGCACAGCTAACTGGATACCGGTTGATGCAAATGGAACTAACTATCAAGTAAATGTATTTAAAGTTATAACTTCGTCAACAGTTCCAGGATTAAAAACCGAAACTACTACCTTAAAAACAACTGCTAAAACTACAGGTGGTCAATCAACTATAAACTTAGGCATTACAGGTTTGCAAGCAGATTCAACCTATATTTTTAAAGTAAAAGCTTTAGGTGATGGAGATGTAAGTTATTCAGATTCTTACCAAACAGTAGCTTCAGCACAATTTACTATGGGACACCAACTTGCAACACCGGTAGTTGGTTCTGCTAATGTTTCAGCCACAGGAATTACAGCAAATTGGACAGCTGTTGTCACAAATGTACTTAGTTATGATATAAAAGTATATCAGGGAACTACATTGGTAAAAACAGTAAACGTGGCTGATCCAAATGCTACGACTGTAAATATTAATGGATTACTCTATGCAACCGAATACACTTTTACGGTAACTGCCATTGGTGATAATACTACTTATTTCAACTCAGCAGAATCTGCAAAATCTGCTCCGGCAACTACCGACCTTGGAACCGGAATTAATAAATCCGAATCAGGAATTCAGCTATATTTTTCAAATAAAGAACTCATTTGTTCTGAAACTGGCAATATTGCTATTTACAATCTTCAGGGCGCAAAAATGCTGGAAGCTCAGGCTGTAACCAAATTGAAAACCAATTTAGCAAGTGGAATCTATTTTGTGAAACATACTACAGCAAACGGTCAGGTAACAAATGCAAAAGTGCAAATAAAATAAAAATTATAGTATCTTAGAATCTTTAAAAAAGGGTTTCAATCGTAAAGGTTGAAACCCTTCTTATCTGATTTACCCTATATAATCATCTGTGTTTACATAATAGTAATATTAGTTATCCTCCGATGACCGTCCGATGATCGTCCGATGTAACAGTTTAATTGGTCTGTACTTTCTTTATAATAATTATATAATCTGATTAAGATAAATATGAAAATAAATGGAGCCTTTAAAATCATGTTTTGCAACACAAATCTTGAAATAAAACACAATTTTCTTTTGTAATCCATTCATTAATTGTAATTTTGGTCGACCAAAGTACAATTAATCATTGAAGTTGTATCTTTATTAATCTAATTGTTATGAAAAAGGTATTTATAATGTTTCTTATTACGTTTTCTGTACTTTCGTCACTTAATGCTGCCTCTGAATATCACTTTCAGGAAGGATTTGCCAGCTCATCTCCTTCTGGTTGGACACGTCAGTGTAGCTCTACAACATCAATAAATCACACCGGACTTTCTTTTTCAGGTGCTTATGCCATCAAGTTTGATCCCGCAGGTTCGGGCAGATACGGTAAAAATCTGATAAGTCCGCAGGTTACAGGAGCGGATACACTTTCATTTTATGTTTCCAAAAATGCCAATGCAACTTACATGACGCTGTATGTAGGAAAAGTAATTGGCACTGACACTACAATTATAAACACATATAACGCTTTTAATTTCCCAAACAAAACTGCATCGCCCGGATTTGCAAAAATTACTATTCCAATAAAAGACTCTTTATCAACCTTTAAAGTGATTTTTTATGCCACCGTATCTACCGATCCAAATTTTGTAAATGCAGCTTGGTTTGTGGTGGATGATATTGAGCTGTCGAAATACCAAACCACCATACCGGTAACACCACCAACATCAGTGGCTAAAATCAGTACCAATTTTGCAGATGGAACATGGGGGACAGTTGCAAGTACTGCGTACACAACCGGTAGTTATCCATCTTCTACTATAAACGGATATAATTTGGTGAAAGCATATTTGTATACCGGAACCATGACTTGCCCAAACGGTGAAACGCATACAAACCGTATTGCTGTTGATAGAAATACGCAATCGGGTGCCATTGAATTTCCAACACTCACGACAGTTGGTGAGGTGGAAATTCATGCTGTTACAGGTACTACAGCTATGAGTTTCAGGTTGGATGAATGGGTGAGTAATGCCTGGCAAACTGTTGGAACATACACTACCATTAAAACTCCCGATAGTGTTTATGTGATTCCACTGGCAAGAAATTATGAAACCAAGTTGCGCATTGCCAATAATACCGGAAGCGGACTTTACGTTTATAAAATTGTAACCCGAACCCTGCAAGAAACCCTGGATTTGACACTCCGAAGTACTTCGCCGGCTGAAAATGAAATTTGTTTTTCAAACTTAAAAGAGACCATTACGCTTACTTTCAATAAAAATATTCAGAAAGGTAGCGGTACTATTTTGCTGAATGGAGTCTCGCTGTCACTTGATAGTTGCAGATTTTCTGGCACAACAGTAACCATGCCCGTTGCACTAACAACCACAAGTTCAGCTAATAAAAATTACACATTGAGTATTTCTGCCGGAACATTTTGCGAAGCGGGAAATCCATCGAACTTATCAAAATCCATTACAGTAAATTTCCAAACCATTCATTCAGTGGCATATCCTTCAAACTATAATGGTTTGCTTGACGTGGTTTACAAAAACGTGAACAGCACCAATTGCCGTATGGATATTTATTACCCTACTGATGCCGGCAATCCTGTTCCGGTGGTTATCAATATGCACGGCGGCGGTTGGGTAAGTGGTGCTAAAGAAGAACAGGGTGGTTTCAGCATGTATTTTAATCAGGGTTGGGCCGTTGCCAATGTAGAATACCGAATGAGATACGAAACTCTTGCACCCGCAGCTGTTGAAGATGTGCGCGGAGCAATGCAATACCTGCTGAATCATGCCGACGAATTGCATATCGACCGGAATAAAATCATATTTCAGGGCGGTTCGGCAGGCGGACATTTGGCTCTGACCGGTGGCTATTTGCAAAACAACCGAATCTATGATAATGATTGTCAGCAATATGCAGGCACGATTAAAGTTATGGCAGTTATTGACAAATACGGTGCTGCCGATTTAATGACATTTGCTCCTTTTTATCCTGGCATGGTTTCCTGGTTAGGTTCACGCTATAGTGATGATGTATTTGTAAAATCACTTTCGCCTTACGAAATGATTGATGCCAACACGCCTCCAACCTATATCATTCACGGTGATGCAGACCCAACGATACCTTACACCCAATCGGTACGATTACAGGCAAAATTGCAGGCTGCCGGCGTTAAAAACAAATTTCTGACAGTTCCCGGAGGTTTACACGGAGGTTTCCCGGATGCTTACAATACCCAAATGGAATCGGAAGTGATCGTTTTCCTGAATCAGGTAATCAATTCTTTAACCACTTCTTCGGTAGATCAAACAAGTAAGAGCAATTTAAATGTGACTCTTTCTGATAATAATTTAATCGTTAAAACCAATGAGAAAACGGTTACAACCATCTTCGATTGTGTTGGCAAAATGTTGTTTCAAACTCAGGAAAAATCAATCAAACTCAATCAATCCGGATTGTTTATAGTGAAAGTGAGAACAGCTCAGTCAGAATCTAATTTTAAAGTCATCATAAAATGAGAAATTATTCAAAATTTAATGGATTAATACTCGGAATTTGTATTTGGTTTTCTTTTTTATCAATTGGTTTACAATCAATTAATGCACAAACTAAACCCATTTTGAAAGAGGATAAATATGCAAAAGAAATAACACAGTTTACTCAGGAAGATAAAAAAGGGATAGATTCCACCAATCTGGTTGTATTTATCGGTAGTTCCACGTTCAGGAAATGGACTGATATGCAAAGCTATTTTCCGCAATCGAATATTCTGAATCACGGATTCGGAGGCTCTCGACTTGCTGAAGCCATTTATTTTGGCGACAAGTTTGTTTATCAATACAAACCAGCTCAGGTGGTACTTTACGAAGGCGATAATGATTTGGGTGGCGGTATTCCGGTTGAAACTTTACTGGCTGATTTAAAGGTTTTTGTTCGTCTGACCGAGATTAAATTACTCAAAACTCCACTTGTTTTGTTGTCGGTAAAATACAGCCCGCGCCGACATGCTCAACGGGAGCAAATTAAGGAATACAATGACAAAATGAAAGAATTTGCAGCAACCAAAACCAATCTGAGATACGTTGACATTGCTTCGGTGGTATTGGACGAAAAAGGCAACTACCGGAAAGAATTATTCACTTCCGACAGTTTGCACGTGAATACAGATTGTTACAAACTCTTCGCAAAGAAGATTGAGCCATTTCTAATCAAAAAACAAACAAAATAATCATGAGAAGCATTTTCAGAACCCAACTTATTATTGTTGGTTTATTCATTTTCAGCATAGTAAATGCGCAAAATCTCAAACTGGGCGAACTTTTCAATGAAGGCGCTGTACTTCAGCGTAATGCCAAAGTAAGCGTTTGGGGAACGGCAGATCCGTCAACCGGTGTTTCTGTCAGCATACAGGGAAAACAATTTCAGTCGAAAAGTGACAAAACCGGAAAATGGACTGTTGATTTATCAGCCCTGAAAGAAGGCGGACCTTATCAAATGAGTGTAACTTCAACGAATGAATCCATTAAATTGAAAGAAATCTACGTAGGTGAAGTTTGGTTAGCCGGTGGACAATCAAACATGGCTTTTATGCTTGAAAATTCGGATAATGGAAAAGAAGAAATAGCTCAGGCTGCCAACCCTAACATTCGTTTTATAATGGTTCCTTACAAGGCTTATGAAGGTGATAAAAACCGTGGTGACATGAATTGGCGGACGGCAACTACCGAAAATGTAAAAAATATGTCGGCTGTGGCTTATTACTTTGCAAAAGATTTGCAGGCAAAACTAAAGGTTCCGGTTGGAGTAATATGCTGTTATAAAGGTGGTTCTGGTGCTGAAACATGGATGAGTAGGGAATCGCTTTTGAAAAATCCGTTAATTGCTCCCATTGTTGAGAATTACGAAAGCAATTACGCTAAATTGGGACGTGAGAAATACCTTGAATTGCTCACCAACTATGAAAATGCTTTGAAAGTATTCCGTGACTCGGTAAAAGCTGGCAATAAAACCATGAAAAGTCCTAAAGAACCTATGGGCGAACAAAACTACAACCGTCCTTATGGTTTGTATAATACCATGTTGAAACGTGTTATACCTTATTCCCTAAAGGGAGCTATCTGGTATCAGGGTGAACATAATTCGCCCCGGGCAGTTCAATATCGTACCTTATTTCCAGCCATGATTGAACAATGGCGCACGGATTTCAACAATCCGAATCTGCCTTTTTTGTTTGTTCAGCTTCCCGGATATGCAAATGCCGATGGTGCTAACCGACCTATATGGCCTGAACAGCGCGAATCTCAGTTGCTGACCTGGAAAAATGTAAAAAACACAGGTATGGCTGTTACGATTGAACTTGGCAATAAAACCAACATTCATCCCACTAACAAAGAGCCTGTAGGTAAACGATTGGCTGCTATTGCCTTTAATACTGTTTATGGATTTGATATTCCGTATTCGGGGCCTGTTTACAAAAGCGTGGAATTTAAGGGAAATCAGGCAGTTTTATCGTTCGATTTTGTGTACGGAGGATTGAAAGTGGACGGTGAGTTACAAGGATTCACTATTTGTGGTGCTGACAAAAACTTTGTATCCGCTAAAGCTCAAATCAAAGGAAATCAGATAGTTGTATACGCCGAAGGTGTTACCAATCCTGTTGCAGTTCGTTACGGTTGGGCAAACTGGACGGAAGCCAACCTGAGAAATACTGCTGATTTCCCGGCATCACCTTTCAGAACTGATGATTTTCCATTACTTACTGAAGGAGTGAAATCTACAAAATTCTGATAACCAACTTAATTCATGAAAAAACTATTATTAAACCTCTTTATTTTCGCTCTAATTTCAACTTCTGTTCAAGTCCGTAGTCAAACAAAAATATGGAATGTCAACAAACTCAATGAAGATAAATCACTGACTTCAGAAGCAGCAAAATTTATTCTTCGTGAAGCAGACAGAGCACTTTCAGCTGATATTCTGACAGTTATGGACAAGGAAACCATTCCACCAAGTGGCGATAAACACGATTATATAAGTGCTGGTCGTTACTGGTGGCCCGATCCTAAAAATCCGGGCGGTCCGTATATTCGAAAAGATGGGGTGGTGAATCATGAGATTGACAAATTCGACAGGGGAATTTTAGGTATTATGGCCAAAAGCGTAAAAGAGTTAGCTGTGGCATACTACCTGACTTCGGATGAGAATTATGCCGCAAAAGCAGTTCAAAATCTGCGAAAATGGTTTTTGAACCCTTCCACTAAAATGAACCCAAATATGAATTTCGGTCAGACAATTTCCGGTAGAAATGACGGGAAAGGTCGTGGTGAAGGCATTATTGACACCTATTCATTTATTGATATGTTGGATGGAGTGGAATTGCTTAAAGGGTCGAAACACTATTCACCACAAGTTGCAGAAGGACTAACAATCTGGTTCTCAACTTATCTGAACTGGATGATGACTACTGAAATAGGAAACGAAGAATATACAGCCAAAAACAATCATGGCACAGCTTTCGATGTTCAGGCAACACGCTATGCGCTTTTTGTAGGGAAAGAAGACATTGCCAGGAAATTTATTGCTGAGTTTCCTGAACGCAGACTTTTTGCACAAATTGAACCCGATGGTTCTCAACCACTGGAATTGGCACGCACCACTGCTTTGGGATATTCCACATTCAACCTGACCCACATATTGGATATGTGTTGCATGGCTAAATCGCTGAACGTTGATTTATTTAGCACTAAATCACAGGATGGAAGAAGCATTTTGAAAGCAATTGATTTTCTGACTCAATTCGTGGGGAAACCGCAAAGTCATTTTCCATACAAACAGATAAAGGAATGGGACAGCGTTCAGAAAAAGCTCTGCTGGCAACTGTACCGTGCAGATAAATTTCTCACAAAACCTGTTTATGTGAAGTTCTACAGAAACAGAATAAGCGATTCAGATAAAGATGATAATGTGTTATTTTATTAGTTATCTGGATTTTAAAATAAATATTACATGAAGAAAACTGTTAGTTCTTTTTTGATTTTATTCCTTTCTTTGACTATGTTTGCCCGACAAGTCACTGTTACTACTGCTTCTCAAATCAGTGGTGGAAGCTGGAGTGCCGGAGATACTATTGTCATGAAAAACGGAACATGGATTAATCAGGCAATAACATTGAAAGCAACCGGTACTGCCACGAATCCTGTGGTTTTAAAGGCGCAGACTCCCGGCTCGGTAATACTTAGCGGCTCATCACATATCGGATTATCAGGTAGTTACATCGAAGTTTCCAGTCTGTTTTTCAAAAATGGGACATTGAATACCGGCTCCGAAATTGTAGGGTTTCGCACATCAAGTTCCGAGTTTGCCAATAATTGCCGGCTAACCAATTGCGCCATTGTGGATTGCAATCCGACCGACAGCACGATCGACAGCAAGTGGGTTTCGCTTTATGGAGCCAATAACAGGGTGGATCATTGTACTTTTCAGAATAAAAGCAATATGGGAACCCTGTTGGTAGTTTGGCTTACATCAGGAATTGTACCAAATCATATTGTGGACAATAATTATTTCGGTTATAGGAATTCAAATGTTGATGCCACAGGCGCAGAATTAAACGGTCAGGAAATTATGAGGCTTGGCGATAGTTCTACCTCTATGCAAACGGCTGGAATTCAAGTTACAAACAATTTCTTTGAACATTGCAACGGCGAAATAGAAACCATCTCGAATAAATCCTGCGGGAATTATTACTCAAACAATGTGTTTTACGAGTGTAATGGAATGGTTACACTTCGACACGGAAATGGCTGTACGGTGGATGGTAATTATTTCTTTGGGAATAAAAATTCAAGCTCGGGCGGTGTTCGCATCATAGGAGAAAACCACAAAGTGTACAACAATTACTTTGAAAAACTCGGTGGATCTGGCTTTCGTTCAGCAGTTTGCATCGTCCGGGGAAAACTGAACTCGCTGGCAAATGAGTATTTTCAAGTGAAAAATGCTTTGGTAGCTTTTAATACCATGGTAGATTGTAGCAATGCCTTTACAATAAATTATAACAGCAGTTCCACTTACACGATGCCGCCCATTGGAACAGTGATTGCGAACAATAATATTTACAATACTTCAAGCTCAAACATAAATATAAATGTCAATCAGATTGACCCCACAATGGATATTACCTGGAATAACAACCTGATGAATCAGGGGAAATATACCAATTTTACAGGTTCGGCACCTCAGGTTATCATCGGAAGGGATCCGAAACTTGCGTTGGCAGGTACAAGCATCAACATGTATGAACCAGGCTCAACGTCGGCTTTATTATCGTACGCCACAAGCGATTACCCCGACATTGCTGTTGATATTCGTGGTCGGAACAGAGGAACTACGACCAAAGTTCCCGGTTGCAGTCAGACTTCGGGAACAACAAACCGCATAATGCCAAACCGATCGACAACAGGCGCATCGTTTTTCAATGGAGTACTGACAGATATAAAGTCAGTATCCCTGGATAATGGTTTTAAATCCTTTATTTCAAATCGTAAATTGATTACTAATTCAACAGTTGCAGGTAAGTTGTCAGTTTATGATATTTCCGGAAAGAATGTATTAGAACAAAACCTATCGGAAGGTATTTCGTCAAACAATTTGCCGACTACAGCCGGTGTTTATATTCTAAAATTCATTGCTGAGAATGGAAAAAATTATTCTGAAAAAATTATAATCAACTAAGTATGCGTCTGAAATTCAGCTTATTCATCGCTATTTTATTTGTTGCAACCAGCACTTTCGCCGTTGAACATCCCAATTTATTTCTGACCGCAAAAGCCGTTCAGGAAATAAAAGCGTCTGTTGGAAAATATCCGGCTTTTGATAAATCGGTCGACGAACTGAAAGCTATTGCCGACAAGGCGTTGGCTGAAAAAATGGATGTTCCGGTTCCGAAAGATGGCGGTGGCGGATACACACACGAAAAGCACAAAAGCAACTATTATGCAATGAATGCTGCCGGAATTATGTTTCAGATAAGCGGCAACCCGAAATATGCTCAGTTTGTGAAGGATATGTTGCTGAAATATGCGGCTTTGTATCCTACCCTCGACCTGCATCCGGTTATCAAATCCGAAGCTCGTGGAAAGTTATTCTGGCAAACCCTGAACGATGCGGTTTGGCTGGTTCATACGGCCAATGCCTACGATTGCGTGTATAATTTCCTTGCTGAAAAAGACCGGCAGTTGATTGAGAAAAATCTGTTTCGTCCGATGGCGGAGTTCCTTTCGAACGGGAATGAGAGCAATTATGAAACATTCAACAAAATGCATAATCATGGCACCTGGGCGTTGTCTGCAGTGGGAATGATTGGCTACGCGATGGGCGATAAAGATCTGGTTGCCAAAGCACTCTATGGCTCGAAAAAAGATAAGAAAAGCGGTTTTTTCCGTCAGCTGGATATGCTCTTCTCGCCCGATGGATATTACACCGAAGGTCCTTATTATCAGCGTTATGCCATTTGGCCGTTTATGACTTTCGCACAAGTCATTCAGAATCAGCAACCGGAACTAAATATTTTCAGCTATCGCGACAGAATTTTGGATAAAGCGGTAAACACGGCTTTGCAATGCGCTTATAACGGCGAATTTTTCTACCTAAACGATGCGCTTTACAAAACCTACCAAACACAGGAAATCGTTTATGCGGTTGATATTGCCTACAAAAACAATCCGTCCAACAAACAACTGCTCGACATTGCCCGTCAGCAAAACTCCTGCATCGTTAGCGGCGAGGGTCTGGTAGTTGCGAAAGCCGTTGCTGCCGAAAAAATCCCTGCCTTTGAACTGAAACCTGCACTACTTCGCGATGGAGCCAAAGGTGATGAAGGCGGAATAGCGATTTTACGCTCTGGAAGCGGCGATAACCAAAGCTGTCTAACTTTTAAAGCCACTTCGCACGGACTGTCACATGGTCATTACGATAAGCTTTCGATGGTGTTTTACGATAATGGAAATTGCATTTTGCCCGATTACGGTGCGGTGCGTTTTCTGAATATTGAGCCGAAAGATGGCGGAGGCTACACCAAGGAGAATCACAGCTGGGGTTCGCAAACCATTGCTCACAATACGGTTACGGTGGATGGAAAAAGCGATTTTAATGGTGATATAAAAATTTCCTCAAAATATCATTCCGAAATTAATTACTTTAGTGTCGATAATCCGGAAATTCAAGTTGTTTCCGGAGTTGAGCGAAATGCTTATAAAGATGTACTGCTTAACCGGACTGTGGCTTTGCTGACGAATAAAGCCTTTGAATTTCCGCTTGCGATTGATATTTTCAGGGTAAAATCAGATACGGTTCACCAACTCGATTTCCCGTTTTATTACAATGGTCAACTAATTTCGACTGACTTTACGATTCATAAAAACACCACAAACTTAAAGCCATTCGGAAAGAAAAACGGCTACCAGCATTTATGGCTTGAAGCTACCGGAAAAACAGATAAACCGACTGCTAACTTTACAATTCTCAATGCTAACCGCTTTTACAGCATTATAACGCTCGCCGACACATTGACCGAGTTTAAGCTGACACGCATTGGGGCTAATGATCCGAATTTCAACCTGCGTGATACGCCTTGCTTTCTAATTCGTCAACCCAGAGTAAGCAATCACACCTTTGTTTCGGTGATTGAGCCACACGGACTTTACGATTTGACACGTGAAGTGACTGAAGGTTACGAAACAAATCTTTCTGAACTGACATTAATAAAAGACGATGAGGATTTTTCGGCTGTAAAAATCAGTCTGAAAAAGGGGCAAAAGTTCTTGTTTATTACTGCGAATAGAGATTTTGATAATTCCAAAACACGAACAATAATTATAAACAACAAAACCATTTCATTTACAGGCAATTATTATTTTACAGATATACAAAACTAATAAATTATGACAACAAAAGGTGAAAATTTCTTGTTCGGAGCAGAGCTTCCGACAGTGGAGGTAGATGGCGGATTAACCCGCAAATTGATGGGTTACGACGGACAGCTTATGCTGCTCGAAATTAAATTTGTGGCAGGAAGCGTTGGTTATCAGCATAAACATATTCATTCACAGACTTCGTACGTGGTCAGTGGAGTGTTTGAAGTAACCATAAATGGCGTTACAAAAATTCTTCGTACAGGTGATGGATTTTATGTCGACCCTGATGTAATTCATGGTGCAACTTGCCTCGAAGATGGTATTCTGATTGATACATTTAGTCCAATGCGACAGGATTTTTTATTGAAATAAAATGAAAATCAAAGGATTACGATGGTGGATTATAGGCCTGATAATGCTGATTACCATTATCAACTATCTCGACCGTGGCACGCTCAATTATATGTGGGTGGCTAATATTGAATATAAACTGGTTGACAAGATTGAAGATTACAGAAGTGAAAATCAGGCTGAATTTCTGAAAACCGAAGATTCATATCGGTTGGTTAGCAAAAAAGGCGAGACTTTGGTTCAAAAAGCCGCTTATATTTCGTTTAAAAACGGTGGGAAAACTGTGGTCAATCGTCAGGGAATTGCCTACGATTTGGGCATTGTCGACTCAAAAGCATCACCCGAAGTAGCTTCGAAACAAGCCAAAGATTTATTGGGACAAATCACCATTTTCTTTATGATTGCTTATGGTTTCAGTCAGCTTTTTTCAGGAAAACTGTACGACAAAATAGGAACCCGACTTGGCTTTTTGGCTTCAGTTCTGATTTGGGGAACGGCTGACGCGCTGACTTCACTGGCACAAGGCAAGGTAACACTTACCGGATTCAGAATGATGCTCGGTTTAGGTGAAGCCGGTCCGTGGCCGGGAGCAACTAAAAGTAATGCAGAGTGGTTTCCGCAAAACGAACGCGCTTTTGCACAGGGACTTTTCGGTGCAGCAGCTTCTATCGGCTCCATTTTAGCTCCGGTAGTTATCCTGATGTTGTATATTTCGCTTGGCTGGAAACTGACTTTCGTGGTTGTTGGATGTCTGGGTATTTCATGGTTAATTCCTTGGCTTATAATCAATAAAAAAGGGCCAAAAGAGCATAAATGGATAACTGACGAAGAGCGTCATTACATTCTGAGCGGACAACCTGAATCAAAAATGACGAATGAACGTGCCAAAAGTTGGGGCGAATTATTATCGAACAGGAAAAATTATTCAGTAATTCTAGGGCGGTTCTTTTTAGACCCGATATGGTGGATGTTTGTAACCTTTTTGCCGATGTATCTGGTAGAAGAATTCAAGCTAAACATTAAAGAACTGGCATTCTCTGCATGGATTCCTTATGTTGGAGCCATGCTCGGAAGCTTGCTCGGCGGATGGTTCTCAGGTTATTTAATACGTAAAGGTGCCACGGTTGATAAAGCCCGTAAAACAGCTATGGTTGTCGGTGGCCTCATTATGATTCCGGTAATAATAAGCTCAGTAATGGCTTCAAATGCTATTCTGGCAGTTATTCTGATGGCATTTGTACTGGGTGGTTTTCAGTTTACTATTGTGAATATCCAAACTCTTCCAAGCGACTTACATTGCGGAAAATCTGTAGGCTCATTGGCTGGGTTAGGTGGTGCAGCAGCTGTTTTGGGAACAATTCTGGCTATACTTTTTGCCGGAAAAATTGAAAGTTGGCCTTTACTTTTTGGTTTACTGGCCACTCTGGTACCGCTTTCGCTTATCTCGGTATTCCTTACTGCCGGAAAAATAGAACAAATAAAATAATTGACCATTTTATCATTGACCAATTACCATTTTAGATAATAAGCAAATGATAAGAAACAAATTGTAAATAGTAAAAAAAAATAGTAAATGAATTTATGAAACTAAAAGGAAAAGTAGCCGTCGTAACCGGTGGAGCACGCGATTTAGGTCGTGCTATTTCAATAAAACTTGCTTCGGAAGGAGCAAAAGTTGTAATCAATTATTTCGATAATCCCGAAGATGCAGAAGAAACATTAAAGATGGTTCAGGAATCAGGATCTGAGGGCATTATCGTTCAGGGGGATATGACAAAAGCTGAGGATGTAAAACGTGTTTTCGAAGAAGGATTGAAAGCTTTTGGTTCGGAAATTCATGTGTTGGCAAATGTGGTTGGCGGACTTTTTGGTCGTAAAGCAATAACCGAACAGGACGAAGACTGGTATTATATGCTGATGGACGTAAATATGAAAAGCTGCTGGCTTTGTACCCGTGAAGCAGTGCCACACATGCCTGCAGGCTCTGCCATTGTGAACTTTTCGTCGCTGGCAGCCCGTGATGGCGGCGGTCCGGGTGCTTCCCTGTATGCCACTGCGAAAGGTGCTGTAATGACTTTTACCCGTTCCATGGCTAAAGAACTTGGTCCAAAGGGAATTCGCGTCAATGCATTAGCTCCGGGAACTATTGCCACCTCTTTCCACGACCGGTTCAATACTCCCGAAAATCGTGAGCGTATGAAAGGTGTTTATCCGCTTCGCCGCGAGGGAGATGCAGGTGATATTGCTGATTTGGTATTATTCCTCGCCTGCTCCGATTCCGATTATCTCACCGGAACCAATGTAGATATTAACGGAGGAATGTCATTCTCATGATTCCTTATTTGACAAAATGATATAGGTTCGGCTGAAGAAATTCAGCCGATTTCGTTCTATTTTAAGAGGGGTCTATTTTGAATATAACCTCTTATTATTTGATATTCAGTTGATTTTGTCCGAATTAAACCCGATTCTTCTCCTTTCAGACGGATTCCAATAGGAAGTCAATGAATTCCAATAGGAAAACAACCAATTCCAATAGGAAAACAACCAATTCCAACAGGAAGTCAACCGATTCCAATAGAAAGTAAACCAATTCCAATAGGAAATCAATCAATTCCAACAGGAAGTCAACCAATACCAACAGGAATTGGAATAAAACATATCAAAGTTTGCCAAATCTAACATGTATTGGAAGAAAAACATATTAGAGTCCACGTCCAACCGGATATATCATTTATTAGATGTTCAAATGTTGAACGCTGCCGTTGGGATTTAGTTCCAATCCCAACTTTTTTATTCTTAGGATTTGTAATCCGTTCTTAAAAAGCGAATCAAGAGTTGAGTATTTGCTCACCTGCTGGTGCCTCTGCTGTCGGGTATGCAATGTGTGTCAACACAAAACACAAATAACTTTCCCACGCTCCCACGCAATTGATTGAAACGCATGGAGTGCTGAAAGAGCAAACTATTAGTAGTGTGGGCGTGACTTTAAGTCACACTCGTACTAACTAAACATACAGTAAGGTTGCAACAGGAGGTCGTTCCATCACTAATCATTGAAATAGGACTAATAAGGGTAATTAAGTCAGGCACAGAGATACCGGATTATCATTCAATTTAGTTTTGATGGCAGTTCTGAGAAATGTTCAACTTTTCATTTACTATGCAACTAAATTTACGTGCTCCTTGCTTGTTCAGGTGGTCACAGTCGTAGAAGTCAGTTTTATTGAATAGACTCCCATCGGAATAATCGAAATATTGTAACTGTAATTTTCGGCAGATAGCATTGATATCCTTTTTATTTTGCAGAACGGTGTGTTTATCTGTGTACTTGTAAAATTCAACATAGACGGGTGTTGAAAAAAACACAGGAATGATATTTCTGCTTTTCAAAACAGACAGAAATTCGGTTAAATCCTGAATTATTTCAAGCCTTTCGGTTGAATTTTTAATCTTCTGATTAAACCCTGCTATCCTTTCGGAATAATAAACCGGGTTGAATGATTTTTCATCAACTCCTTCAAAACCAAGGTATCCGTTTACAATACTATCGGTTAGATTTACCCCTTCCTGAACTTCAAACTGAATGAGCTTTTGGTTTTTATCCTTTATGTTTTTCGACAACTGCTTCTTTAGCATAGAGATGGAAACTCCGGGTGTATAGCCAAATAAAAACGGTGAAATGTTTTCCAAGTAATAATTACGGTTTTTGTATGCAATGCCATTAGCGTAATACGACCAAACATCGCGAATGCCCTGCGATGAAAAATACAGTGAATGATAATCAATGCTTATGAGCACATATTTCAGTTTTGGGAGTGATGGCAGGAGTTTCAGCACGAGTCTTTTGTCGAAATACAAACTCTGATTCGGATTTGCAAGGTTATATGCAGGCAATGAGAACGACCCCGGATCGACACCATAATTAGCGTGTGAATTTCCCAGTATTAGAATCTGAGTATCCTTTGCCCGTTGTATCCCCTGAAACTTTTCTTTATACAGCGAGTCAACATTCCTCAACCATAAATCCATAGCGAGCACCAGCACGACAAAAGGCAAAGAGAAAAGTAAAAGTTTCAGAAAGAATTTTTTCATGGTTTTCAGAACTGGAAATAGATAAACCGGCGATCATCGAACACACCGAATATCGGAATTACAACTATCAATGCATAATAAACTGCCCTGCGAATATACAGGGGGTTGAGTCAAAAGGCGCGTGATTAAATTATAACAGCCGACTGTCAATAGGATTTCCCTACGTCCATTATGAGGCGCTGCAAAATACAGAAAAGGAACTATTAGAGAAAAACCCGGAAAAGGATGGGAATTAAACAACATAGAAATCCTGAATATACATTGATAGTGTGGGCTAAAAAGCTTTAAATTATTTGCAAATATAGCTTTTTATCGTTTTCTTTGTTTGTTTTCAATCGGTTATTTAATGATTACTGAATTTCAATGATACAAAATAGAGTCCATTTAAAATCAGTGGCAGGAGTATTACTGCTTTTATTGTGTGTGGTTTATCCTGCTTATGCCGGTCAGGAAATAAAAAACCCAACCACCATAGCCGTAAAGGGTTGTAATGTTGCCCGGCACACCGAAAAATTAGAATTGGTTTCCAAACACAAATACGACTTAATTCTGATAGGCAATTCCATTATTTATAATTTAGAGAAACCTCACTACCAAGTTGTTTGGAATCAGTTTTTTGCGCCACGAAATGCATTGAATCTTGGTTATAGAAGTTATCGCACCGAAAACCTACTTTGGAATATTGAACATGGCGAATTGGATGGACAGTCTCCTAAAGTTGCTATTCTGGAAATCGGGACCAACAATATTGATGAAAAGCATTATCCTACACGTCACACAGCCAGTCAACTTGCAGGTGGAATAGAAGCAGTAGTGAAATTAATGCGGGCTAAGATGCCTGACACTAAAATCATTTTATTGCGTTGTTTTCCGGGTGCTTATGGCGGATCCACTCCTACTTCACATCGTATTATTCTGGAACGTGCTTCGGATATTGTATCAAAACTGGCGGATGGGAAACAGATATTCTATTGCGACATTAATCACGTTTTTCTGAAAATGGATGGGTCAATCAATAGGAAAATGATGTCTGTATGGCAACATCCAAGTCAGGCCGGAGCAAAAGCATGGGCACAGGCAATGGAACCGTTATTGTCGGAACTTATGGGCGATAAATCCCTCGACACGGAAATCCCCGAAAATACTGCGATTGTTCCGGTATCCAAACTCGAAGAAAATGGCTACGACTGGTTTGGGCGGCATAACGAGATTCTGCATACCAAAGACTCTATTAATCCACAAATTGTGTTGATTGGTAATTCTATCACCCATTTTTGGGCGGGATTTCCTCTGGCAAAAACATATAATGGTAAAATCATTCCTCCTACCGGACCACAGGCGTGGAATGATGTTTTCGGGAAATACAGGGTGTTGAATATGGGTTTTGGATGGGACAGAACACAGAATGTGCTTTGGCGGCTTGACCGTGGCGAATTGGATGACATTCACCCAAAGACTGTTATAATTGATATAGGCACTAATAATACCAGTCAGACAGCCAAAGCACGAAAAAATTCAGCTTTAGAAATAGTAGAAGGCATAAAGTCAATTTGTCTACGGGTTCGATCCAAAGTTCCGGATGCTACAATTGTGCTAATGGCAATTTTTCCTCGCGAAGAAAGTGCAACACATCCACGGCGGATTCTGATAATGGAAACTAATAAACTTCTTGCCGATTTTGCAAAGGAAAATCACATTAAATTTGTTGATATCGGTCCGAAAATGCTGTCGGCAGATGGTACTTTAACCCGTGAAATTTGTGATGACTTTTGTCACCCCACCGAAAAAGGATATCAACTATGGGCGGATGCACTCAAGTCTGTATTATCTGAGGAATAAAAACAAAAGGCAACAAAAATTAGTTTGTTGCCTTTTGTTTTTATTGGATAGAATAGTTTATTTATTCCTCGCCACCCATCATATCACCGCCACCACCTTGTTGTTTTTTCATTTCTGAAGGTTTTGGTTTCATATTTCCAAAATTATAGCTTAACGTGAACATAACCATTCTGCCATGGAAGTACGAAGTTGAATATTGGGAGAAACCGGTTCCAGAAGTTGTTTGTCGGTCACGATCGGAATTCAGCAAGTCACGTATATTCAAACTCAGGCTTAGTTTGCGATCAAGGAAAGTCTGTCGAACTCCTAGATCGACAGAATATTTAGCACTTTCTGTTCCCTGAGCAATAAGTTGGGGCGACTCATATTCAGCCGAAATTTGACCGGAGAATGTTTTGCTTAGCATGAAGTTTGCCAAAATATTGGCACTCCACGAAAAGTTATTCTGACCTGGTATTGGAATAACAATAGCTGAGTTATACGGATTTGTGTAAGTAGATGAATCTAATTTGCTGTAATATAAATTTACGGAAGTGGTCAGACTCATAATTTTAAATAATCTGTTTTTTGAAATTAGCTCCAATCCAGCATTCTGTGATTTGGTTACATTGGCAAAAGTGCTTTCCATGATTCCATTATTCACAAAACGTACGCTTTGAATTACATCGTCGGTATTGTGATAATATAATGAACTTGACAACGACTGACCACCTCCACCCCAGGTTTTAATATAGTTCAGTTCTAATGCCGAAGAATACTGAGGTTTTAAATCAGGATTACCGTACGAGATATTGGTAGGATCGGAGTAATTTTTAAACGGATTAATCTGCTGACCACGGGGGCGGTTAACCCGGTTGGTGTAATTCAGTTGCAACTCAGATTCGTTCGGCAAACTATAAGACAAATATAAGCTGGGGAACAAGTGGAAAAACGATTTTGAGGGGATGGTTTGTGTTCCAACCGCACTTGAATCGGTGGATTGTTTAAATAAATCCTCTGCACGCAATCCCACCTGAAACGAGAATTTGTCTATTTTCTGTCCATAAGTTACGTATGCAGCATGAACCTGTTCAGTATAATTAAACACATCCAGGTACGATGGTATAGCTTTTCTGTTATTCGAAATAATACTGTCGCCAAACGAACTGCTTAATCTGTCACTTATTCTACTCTCCCACCCTGCTTCCAGTTTGGTGTTTTCATCAAACTTTTTCGTATAGTCTACTTTGAAATCATATTCCATATTTCTGGAATCAATAACCTGATTTATTGAACTTTGTTTTTTTGTTATGGAGTCAAAACGGTCATAATAGGTATCACCTGTGCGGTTATGATTGGAATAAGATAACGTTCCGGTCAGGAAACTACCTTTTTTGTCAAAATCGTGACGGTAATCCAGATTCATGTTCAGACTCGGACGGGTTCCTGTTCCAGGATTATCCATTGAGTAGTTTTTTAATGTAGCATTTGCCTGATTTTTAAACAAATAATCAGTGTAATTATCCTGATGACCATTTCCTGCCATTCCAAAACCTGATAAACTCAGCGTATTTTTTGAGTCCAAATGATAATCCACTCCTGCACGCATGAATAAGCCCGAGAAACCCATGTTCATCACATTATTTTGGTGCAGAAATACTGTGTCGTTTCCGTTTGTCCAGTTTTTACGATCTGTTTTACCACCTCCCTGAAATTCCATTGCACGGTATCCCAGATTGACATAAGCATCTATCTTACCACTGTTGTAATTGATACTTGCTCCTAGGTTTTGTCCTATTTTTCCACCATCAGGATAGGTTAGTCCGGCGGAAATACTGCCATAATAACCTGCTTTACGATTCTTTTTCATAACGATATTGATAATACCGGCTGAACCTTCGGGACTAAATTTGGCGGAAGGGTTTGTCATAATTTCAATCGATTCGATACTCTCTGCAGGCATTTGCTGCAATACCTGAGCACGGTTGTCGGCTGTTAACCCGGAGGCTTTCCCATTAATCCACACTTCCACATTGCCGTCTTTGCGAAGCGACACATTTCCCTGATTATCAACTGTTACTGAAGGAATATTTTTCAACACATCGGAAGCAGAACCTCCTGCTGCGGCAATATTTTGGTCGACACTGAATACTTTCTTGTCAATTTCAAATCTCATTTGCGAGCCCTGCCCCACTACTTCAACGCCTTTAAGCTCCTTAGAATCTTCAGTTAGTGGAATATTACCAAGTTGCACTGATCCTTTCACTTCTACAGGTTTCATCACACTTGCATAACCCACGTAAGTAAACCGTAACATGTAGTTTCCGTTTTCAACCGAAGAGATAATAAAACTTCCTTTATTATCGGTTATGGCAAGTGCTACCGGTTTTTGAGAGCCCTTTTTAATTAAACTCACATTCACATAATCCAGCGGATTTTGATCGCCGGCATCCACCACCGTACCTTTAATGCTTCCCGAAGCTGCGAAAGCCAGTGAAGTAAAACTCAACAAAACAACTAATACTAAAACAATCTTTTTCATTCAATCTATTTTTTTCAATCAATGTTAACACTCTATTTTTAAGAACAACTTTTTGACACAAAAAAAATGCCAGAGTTTAAACATCTCCGGCATTATTAATGTTTACAAACACAATTAGTAAATTATTGTGAATTAAAAGCTGGGTAGCAGATATTTATCCCGTGATTCAAGAATTTTATCTACTTTGTTTATTTCCAAGAATGTAGTTCCGAAGCCTGAACCAAAACTGCCACTAAGAAAACTAACAAAATCTTCGCTGTTAAGCATCTTTTTCTCAATAAGTTTCTGAAGTCCGGTAATGAAATACTTCTGCGTGTTTCCTTTTTCGGCCTGATACATTGGAAAAACTCCGTAGGACAATGCCAGCTGGCGTATGGTTTGCTGATGATAGCACAATGCTAAAATCGGGTTTGTGCCACGATAAGCAGCCAGATGAAGGGCGGTCTTACCACTATAAGTATCGGTTATAATAGCTTTTGTTCCAATTTTTGCAGTAGCTTGTACTGCTGCATTAGCCAGAAACGAAGTTAAATCGCTGGTGTCCATGTTTACAGGAATATCATTTTCGGCCATTTTAGTTTTCTCAGCCTCTTCAGCCACTTTTGCCATGGTACGAACTGCTTCGATCGGATATTTGCCATAAGCTGTTTCACCACTAAGCATCAGTGCATCAGTACGATAGTAAATTGCATTGGCTATATCCGTGATTTCAGCACGTGTAGGACGTGGATTCTTAATCATGGTGTGGAGCATTTGTGTAGCCACAATAACAGGTTTGCGGGCAACAACGCATTTACGAATCAAGCGGCGTTGAATACCCGGAATTTTTTCCTGAGCAACTTCAATGCCAAGGTCGCCACGGGCAATCATAACCCCGTAAGTATGTTCCAGAATTTCTTCAATATTGTCAACTCCTTCCTGATTTTCGATTTTGGAAATGATTTTTATTTCACTTTTGTGCTCATCTAAAATCTTTTGAATATCAAGCAAATCCTGTTTGTTGCGCACAAACGAATGGGCAATAAAATCCAGGTTATTTTCGATGGCAAAAACGATGTTTTTTTTATCTTTTTCAGTTAATGAAGGGAGATTGATACGCACTCCGGGTACGTTCACGCTTTTACGACTTCCCAAAACTCCATCATTCAACACTTTACAATACAAGCTATCGGTATCTTTCGATTCAACTTTCAGGTCAATTTCACCATCATCGAACAGAATATCGTCACCAATATTCAAATCGCGCACAAAGAATTTGTAATTTACAGCAATACAATCACGAGTGGAAGTCAGATCGGGATTACCAACCACTTTCACCACATCGCCTGTGTGAAGCTCTATTTCATTGTTTTCGGCTATAGTGGTTCTCACTTCAGGACCTTTGGTGTCCATCAGAATGGCAATTTCATTGCTCACCGCACGCACGTTATTAATAATTTTCAGAAAGCCAACACTATCAAGGTGGGCTGAATTCAACCTCACAACGTTCATTCCTTCGTTGAAAAGTGATTGGATAAAATCTACCTCACAGCATTTATCGCTGATGGTAGCTACAATTTTGGTGAATTTCGACATAAAAAAGTGATTATTGATCAAAAAAACTAATTTACAGACAGATGTATTCCGACAAAACAGGTTGTCAGAATTTTAGTGTGGCTTCAATAGCCAGACGATAAGAATCCATTCCAAATCCGACTATACAACCCTTACAGGCTTCGGAAAGGAACGAATGATGACGATATTCCTCGCGTTTAAACACGTTAGAAATATGAACTTCGAGTACCGGAACGGTAATGGAACGTATGGCATCGGCAATGGCTATGGAAGTATGCGTATAAGCACCGCCGTTAAGCACAATGGCATCGTAGCTGAAACCTACTTCGTGAATTTTGTCGATTATTGCACCCTCCGTATTGGACTGAAAATAATCGAGCTGAACATCAGGAAATTGCGATTTCAATTCCTCGAGATATTGCTCAAAACTTTGATTTCCGTAAACCGTTGGTTCACGTTTACCCAACAGATTGAGATTGGGACCATTTATGATTTGTATTCGTTTCATGCGTAAATAATTTTTATAAGTTGTCGCATGGAACTCGTCCCGCAGAACGGGGCTCGTTTCATTTTATGCTTTTCGATTTGCGCAAATTGCGGATGGTTATGAACATAATATAAACTGAGGGAATCAGACATACGCCATTAGCCAGAATCATTGGCCAGTCGGGAATCAGGAGACCATAAGTAAACCAGAAAAAAATCCCGAGTGTCATAATGGCATACATTCCAAGCGAAATACTTTGTGTATCACCGGTTTTGATAACTTTAACCGCCTGTGGAAACTGAGCTGTGGCAGTACAAAATCCGGCTATATAGCCAACTATAACGATGTCGAATGTCATGGCGTAAATTTTTTGCAAAAGTAGCAAAATTTTACGACCTGCACAAAATAGGACAAAATGTGTAACTTTCGCCAGGCTTTATTATCGGAATGAAAAGCAAATGAACCTCCTCCCAAATGTCAGTCAAAACAGTTGAGATGTAGTTCATTTATAACTTTTAGCATTTTTATAGCACTACTTTTCTAGTAATACTTTGCGCTCCACAGTTTACTTTTACCAAATATAATCCTGATTTCAGCGGCTGATTTAGAATTGATTTATTGTTCGTAATTTGCTGATTAGCAACTTCCTGTCCTGTCGAATTATAAACAGCAACATTCGGATTATTGTTTAAATCATCTTTATATAAAACAGTAATTTGGTTGGCTGAATTGATGAAAATGAGTGTGTTTTCGTTCAGAATAGCTGTGATATTACCGGTTGTTGACGCAGCTGAACGAAAAATAAGGCTAAAGCGATCGACCGTGTTTGTGGCTGACGAGCTAAATGTATAGGCTTCACCGGCTGTCATATCAGTTTCTGTATTTTCCTGTTTGTCTATCAATATCAATTTGATATCCACGGGGATATTGCTCAATTCACCGGCTCTGATACTGAAATTGTCGGTTGAAAGGGTGCCAAAACCCAGTGGTAATTCACTGTCAATGTTTAATTTCTGCAATCCATTGATAACCACTTTTTCGTCGCCGGCCATCGTAAATATTTCGGGAACAGCGATGTTGTTATTACTCATTTTGGGTGAATCGTAACTATCAAAACCATCCAATGCGCTATCATTGAAGTATAAAACTGTTTCGTCGCTGTTGATACCATTGGATACCTGCAAACGTACAATTTGATTTTCTGTGACCTTCGCCGGAGCTTTCAGTCGATTAGAACCACCATCGTGTAGTCGCATTGAATTATCGAATGATAAATTTCCACCTCCGGCATTTACTCTAACCCAAAAACTCTGAATCGGCGCAATTATTCCCGTGGTGGTATATGGAACTCCGATTTCGCCATTTGCATTATAGGTTTGAAATATATATTCATTCCCAACAGCGGTTCGATACCAGATTGTTGATAGTGCATTTGCATTTTCAGCTGTGGTTTTTGTCCAGGCTAAGTAGGAAGGATAGGGATTGCCTACCAGATTGAATCCTTCTTTATACTGACCGGATGTACGACTCAGATGAATAGTCTGCGTACCATCATTCAATACACCTGTGAAGGTAAGCATTGGATTTAAAGTTACAGGCAAAATAGCTACATAGCCTTTAAGGGGTGTAAGTATAGAACTTTCCGTTAGCCATGGAGCAGATGAACCGTGCACTTCGTCATAACTTACCAAGTAACTACCAGTTGCATTATTAATGGAATTGGCTGTTGCATCTGCCACAGGACTGGAAATATACCAGTTTCGGCCAGGAGTAAGTCGTTGTTTTATATGAGCAATTGGTGCATTGGTAGTCCCGTTGCTCACATAAGTGCCTATGCCATTGGTAGCATCGCTGCTTATATTGATAACATTGGCACTTAATGATTGAGCTGAATTTAGCGTTAGTTTTGCCCCCGGATTGATATTAAGCATCGAAATGGTGGCATTTTCGGTAATTGTTACCGTATGTCCGACAGAGATATTGGCCGAAATGGCATTCAATGATGGTATTTCTGCGGCATTAACCCAGGCAGTGCTATCAGGCGAAGATTCCCAGGTTTCGTTCGCATGCCAGTTCCCGGAAACTTTGGAACGAAAATGGGAAGGTATTGTTACTATATTGTTATGCAGCGAAATTGCACCCGCGGTTGAAAGTCCTCTTCCGAGAAGCATTGAACCTTCTAAAAGGTTGATAGCGCCATTGGCAATTACCGTACCTCTGAATATTGAATTAATACCTAAATCGAACTGACCGCCAATTTGCCAGTAAACCCTGCTTAATGAGGCTGAATTAATGAGTAATATTTTTGTATTTGAGCCTGTGGCAAATGCACCACCTATTCTGATAATAAATAAAGCTTCCGAATTACCCTGTGCATTCAGGGTTAAAACTCCATCGGCACTCAACGATGAAGCAGCTCCTGTATTATAAACCCCCGGTGTCAGAGTTAAGCCATCTAATACCGTGTTTATAACTGCACCACCCTGATTTAAACTGGTGTATGCCAGAGCTACATCGGTAGCTGCCTGAACAGCAACGGCACTGCCCGGCGAGAATTTATTTCCGTGTAAAGTTCCGGGAGGAAATGCGGTAAATGCACCAACATTTGTACTAACATCTCCAGTTACCGTTGAGGCTGTTCCAAATTCGTTGAATGCACCTCCAGCTGTAAATAATGCAAATCCGGAAGTTGAACCCAGTTCAGGCATTGTTTGTCCTACGGCTGTATTTAACACTAAAAACAAAAGTACCGACGTTAAATGAAGTAATTTCTTTTTCATCTTGTTGAGTTTAATTTATATATAATATCAGGGTGCAAAGTTTATAATTATACATTGAACCGGTATTACAAAATTTCTAAAACAAGTTGCAAGATTCACACAATTATATAGATGGTAAGAATCAATGCAGAATACACCGAAGATTGATGTTTTATAAAATATACATTCTGAGTCATTAACTCGTTATATTTAATATCTGTAATTGATTTTCTGTGTTATTTGAAACAGATTAGCAATGAAGGATAATTGATATTGCTATAAGAAAAATATATAGTATTTTTACCCATCAAATTCTAACTGTATGAGCCAACTAAATTCAATTCTTAATACCTTGAAACCTTCCGTTCCAAAGCGTTATCTGCTACTTGTGGCGGCTGTGGTGTGGACATTTGCCGGAGGAATGTTGCTATTCAGGGGGTTTTCGGCACTTAAATACAATTCCACAGGTATTCTGATTGAGGAAGCCGTGAGTATTGTTTTCGGTATTGTTTTCTATATTTTTATGTTCTCGCGCATTTCGCTGAAACACATTGTCCGCATGCAGAATAACCCCATTGAACGCCCGTGTGTGTTTTCGTTTTTCAACTGGCGCAGTTACATTCTGATGTCGACTATGATAAGTCTGGGTGTGACACTTCGGCTGACAGGATTAGTGCCGATACAGTATCTGTCGTTGTTTTATATCTGTATGGGGACACCGTTGATACTATCATCCCTGCGGTTTTATACGCACGGAATAAAAGGACTGAAAACTGTTTAGTATCAAGTGTTTTACATCCTCACCAATTTCCCTGAGGATTGAATTTTATCATTAAGTTTAACCTGATAAATAAATACTTTAGCAGGATATTCGGTTGAGTTTATTTTCAATGGTATAATGTGTATTCCTTCTCCCACAATTTCGTTGCGTTGGATGATCTGTTTTCCAAACACATCAAAAATTGTAATCTCAAATTTACCACCTGTTGGCAGCCAGCATTTCATAGTTAACTCATCCACAAAAGGATTTGGATAGGGAAGCACCTGAGTTGTAACACTACCAACAACCGGGACAGCCTGTATGACATCCACTAAAGGTTGAATTTGACCGTCCATCCAGGTAATCCGGTCTTTCAGCCAGTTTTTTAGGTAAATCAGTTCGTTCTCGTAAGTTCCACCCACGTAGTTATTTGGCCAAACATAGGTGCTGAGTATATTCCAGGTCAGGAAATTTCGTTTCTGAGCAGTTTTCAATTCTATAGCACAAGAATCGACAAGGTTATTCAGATAAGTTGTATTTAAGAAAGCACTTTTATGGATGTTCCAACGACGTTTCAGGTAAGAATTAAAAACAGGGTCGAGACGGAATTTTTTCCACCAGAAAGGCATAGCATAGGCATCACCATCACCCATTCCGTCTACAATCCAGCCCGAAGTATTTCCGGCTGAGAAAAAATCGGCATTGCCAAAACAGATATCATAATCCCAAAAGGGTCCCATGGTAAGTTTGCCGCCTTTACTGTCACGATCCTTATACATAAACGTGCTGATTCGATATCCATCGAGATTATGCGAAAGCTCAGTGATAATATAGTAATCTACAAATGAAATAATGTCAACCAGTGGATAATATCCCTTCACCGGGTCAGTGTAAGTGGTGCTGTACAGTACGTTTTCAAAATTGGTGATATAATTTTTTATATAGTTGTGTTGAATTGGTTTGATTTCATCACCATCCGGATCGGCATGCAGAAAATACTCTTTCTGCTTCAAGGCTGTGGGTGCCATATATGGCGATATCCAGTAGTCTTTTCCATCTATATCAGTAGTTTCGGGGCGATCGAGTTTCATTATGTACCCTCCCGTCAATCCATCGCCAATGGTGTCAATAGCACTTAATTTGGTCAGATTGAGCCGGTTTTTGTCAATCTTTATTTTTTCGACTAACACATATACTCCGCTGTAAACTCCGTTCATATATAATTCAAAAAAACGTGTTTTTGAAGACCATTTGCCCGTGCGATTGCCTAAATTATATGCCAGTACATTGCGCATCAACGATTTGTCGGGATATGGTCCGTGAAATACCCAGTCGTTTTCTTTACCCAAACCCAGCAATTTCACATTCAGGTTCGTGGTATCTTTGTTACGGGTTTCTACCGAATAGCTTTTCTTAGGGAATGTAGCAGATGTAAAGCCACGAATTTCGATACCAACTTTTCCGTTATATTCAAACGTAGTATCGTTAATATTGTTTGCTCCCGAAGCATTATTCAACACCTTCATATCAGCCATTATTTTGGAGTTTTGTAAGATGGTCTGATTGTTAGTATTAATGAAAATAAAAGGCAAATTACTCGTTTCGTTACTTACAGGCTCAATAAACCAGGTTGGAGTGGGATGAAATAAGGTTGTTGGTGAGTTAATATAAGCTTCCACAAAAACACGTGCCGACAAATCGCTGGATGAGATTCCCTGATTCAGAATTTGTAAAGCAAATGTATTGACACCTGATACTAATGACGAAGTTTTAAGCGAAAACCTTTCAGGACTACCTCCACTGTAAATTTTGGCTTCGTGATCTGTGCTAAGTGTTGTATTATATGCGGGAAAAGCACCGGTTACATTGGTAGAACGGGCACATTCCACTCCGTTGATATACAAAATGAATGCATCGTCGTAGTCAATATCCAACACCAAGTCCTTTATAACACTTACATTGGTCACTGTAACCTGCTTGCGGATATAAAGCGAATTACAGGGGGTTACCACCGTAGAATCATCATTGTCGGCATAACCAAGACCACCCTTACCTGATTTCCAATCTGTATCAACAAAAGTGCTTTGGTACCAGTTGGCAGGAGGAGCAGAAATGGCCACAAGATATTTCCATGTTTCGGATTCAAGCACCATAGACTCCCAGTGGAGTTGAGCAGACAATGAAGAATAACTGAAAATAACCAGCAAAGCCAGTATTGTTATTATTTTTCGGGTGATATTCATGATTTAAAGTTGAAAGTTATAAAAGACACAAAACTACAAAGAAGTTTTCACTTATTAAACATTTTGCTAATTGATAGTTTGGTGCATTTCTACGTATGTGAGAAACATCTGTTTTAGTTGTTGAAATGCTTATCTGTAAAGGGGTTTAAAAATCTGAAGGCGGCATAGTCCGGTAATTAAACTGAAAAACAGAAAGAAATGCAAAGTTGTGAATGGTATTCACAGCTCTGCGTTTCTTTTTTCTGAGAACACTTACAGTTGTACCGTTTCGATAAATTGGCTATTCGAAGTGTTCATGCCATCGGGTGAGCTGAAATAGATCCAGCAATGCACTTTCTGACCTGCCCAAACAGCGGGTAGTTCAATATCCACTGTTCCTTCTGCACGTAGTACAATGTTTTGTTTCAACAAACCCACTTTCGATTCGGCGTTTAAAATAACCAGGTTTACTCCATCATTATCATCGCCCTGAAAACCCGCAGTGGTATCCCAGTCGAATTTAAGTGTAGTTCCTGATGTTTTAACCACATTCAGAAAGCCCGAAGTGTCAACCCCACCTTGCGAAATGATTACTTTGCTATAATCGATACTGAAATTGGGATATTCCCCTGTAACAGCACCGAAAGCAAGTGAAACACCGTGGCTTACGCCCTGGTTACTGCCAAAGGTGATTTTAAACAGATTACGCATACAGTTCATTTCGCTGTTTACGAAACCAAACTTAGAACGTTGTGCAAGTTGTTTTGCCGTTTTTGGATCGGATGGTACACTATGAAGTCTGAGGTAAGTTTTACCTGTTGACTTTGATTTCATAGCAACTGCTGTACCGTGACGCCCGGAGATTTTTCCGAAGGTCGAAGAAATAAATTCACTCATATATTTTATGTTTTGAATGAGTTAAAAATTTAATTATTAGTTTCTCATTTTTGTTGGTTTTACTTCCGAAAAATGATAAAAACCCGGAAATTGGTTTCCTAAGGGAACCGTGAGGGAAGTGTGAGGGGACTGTTAGGG
>CAIKVR010000211.1 GCA_903830915.1 uncultured Bacteroidales bacterium | reverse complement strand
GTGGTAGATAAAAATCCGGATATGAAGCAGGTGGTAAACACCAATAAAGGCATTGTTTACCTTGAAAAACACGGTGATAAATTGTTGATTGTTTCAATGATTGATAATTTATTAAAAGGGGCTTCGGGGCAGGCTGTTCAAAATATGAATTTGATGTTCGGATTGGACGAAAAAGCCGGTTTAGGGTTAAAATCCATAGGGTTTTGATGAATAAACTGCTAAAGTATGTTATAAAACATACTTTTACAACACTTTTTCTCGAAAATGCTTGGTTTGTATTTCAAAACACCATATCTTTGTATCGTGATTTTTTCATAGTATTAGATTTAAGGTTAACAAAGATTGGTAGTAAGGCGTTACTACCTTTCGCGTTTTTAAGAGGGTAGGTTCTCTAAAACAACATACAACGAATTCCGATTTATTTCGGGGTTCGTTTTTTTATCCCATATCAATTATTTTTTTTACTTTTGACAAAAATATGACTTCAATGAAAAATAAGAGTGTTCAAACCGAAATAGACGCGTGTTATCTGTATCGTAAATTGTCTGAAAATGAATCGGATGAAGCCGTTGCCAATGTTTTCAGGCAAATGAGCGAGATTGAGCAAAGTCATGCCGAAGCCTTTGCCCGACGAATGAACTTGCCGGTTGAGAATCTAATTCAACCGTCGTGGCGTGCCAAAACCCTGAATTTGATTGGTAGGATTTTTAGTTATGATTATGTGCTTGGGGCATTGATGGACACCGAAAAAGGACTTTCGAATGCCATTATCAAAACTAAGGAGAAAAATAAGCTTGAAATTACCGGCACAGAAAGCAATCACGTAAAGATTCTGTGGTCAATTCTCGAAAAAGATAAGAATATCAGTGGAGCACAGCATGCTAAATTTGAAAAGAAACATCGCTCTGTAGGTGGAAATGCTATCCGGGCAGCTGTGCTGGGTGGCAATGACGGCTTGTTGTCTGTTTTCAGTCTGGTGATGGGCGTTTCGGGAGCCACTGGTGGAAATCACAGCGTGATGTTGGCAGGTATTGCCGGATTGTTGGCCGGAGCATTGTCAATGGCATTGGGCGAATGGATTTCGGTGAAAAGTTCTCAGGAACTGTATGAGAACCAAATGGCAATTGAAATGGAGGAATTGGAAGTGAACCCTGAAGGTGAATTGCGCGAACTGGCGTTGATTTATGTTGCCAAAGGAATTCCCGAAGTTCAGGCTTTCAACATGGCTACCGAGATAATGAAAGATAAAACTCATGCTCACGAAGTACTTGTGAAAGAGGAGCTTGGCATTAATGTGGAAGAACTGAAAGGTTCAGCCATGGAAGCTGCATTTTATTCATTTTTACTCTTTACTGTGGGTGGCATTATTCCCTTACTTCCGTTTATTTTTCTGAACGGATTTCAGGCTATTGTGGTGAGCATTATTTCAAGTGCTAGTGGATTGTTTTTTATTGGAGCTACTATAACCTTATTTACAGGTAAAAATCTTTGGTTTTCAGGTTTCAGAATGGTGTTTTTTGGATTAATAGCTGCGGCAATTACCTACGGAATTGGTAATTTGATAGGTGTGGCGATAAATTAAATTACAGTGTTTGAACAACATAGATGATATATTTGAAAAATAACAGAAAAATATTTGCAGAATCCAATAAATAGAGTACTTTTGCACCCACAAAATATCGCGGAGTGGAGCAGTGGTAGCTCGTTGGGCTCATAACCCAAAGGTCGTTCGTTCGAGTCGGGCCTCCGCAACTAAGGAGAATTCATGATTAGGTTCATGGATTCTTTTTTTTAGTAAGCACTTGAAAAATAATTGATTTTTCTTGTATTAGAATTTCTAATACACCTTTTTTTATGTTAGTAATAAAAAAAATGCTATATTTGCAACTCTTTTGAAAATCCGAAATAATTAATGTCTTATTTTAAATAAAATTTCCATGCAAAACAAAGGACTTGTCAGACTGTTTGCCATTGCTCTGGCTTTAGTTTGCATATTTTATCTTTCGTTCAGCTTTGTAACCAGTCATTACAACAACAAAGCGAAAGAGTATGCAAAAGGTGATAAACTAAAAGAATTCAACTACCTGGATTCTATTGCCAGTACAAAAGTGTGGCTGGGTTATACCCTTAAAGAATGTCGCGAAAAAGAAATTAACCTTGGTCTCGACCTGAAGGGTGGTATGAACGTGACGCTTGAAGTATCTGAAGCAGATATTCTTCGGTCATTATCCGATTACAGCACGAATGCCAATTTCAATCTGGCACTTACAAATGCTGTAGAACTTCAGAAAACCAACAGTCAGAAAGCTTACATCGACTTGTTTGTAGAATCGTACACCAAACTCGATCCAAATGCCAAACTGGCTACTATTTTCAGTACATTCGAATTGAAAGACAAAATTTCGCTTACAACTTCGAATAATGATGTAATAAAAGTACTGAAAACCGAAGTTGAAGGTGCTATTAGTAATTCATTCAATGTGTTACGTCAACGTATCGACCGTTTTGGTGTGGTACAACCTAACATTCAGAAACTGGGGAATGGCCGTATCCTTATCGAACTTCCGGGTATAAAAGAGCCCGAACGTGTTCGTAAACTGCTTCAGGGTTCTGCTAATCTTGAATTTTGGGAAACTTATGACTTAAACGAAATCATCAACAACATTGTTGATGCGAATAAAGTATTGGCTAAACTTAATGTGTCTGGCAAAGATACTGTAGCTGCAAAAACTGCTGCTGCCAGTACAACTGAAAAAGCAGTTGCACCTAAAGCAAAAGCTCTGAACGATGTTGACAGCTTGAAAGCTGCTTTGCAAAAGAAAAATGCTACAGCTACATCAACTGCATCAGATTCGTTACAAATGCAGGAAAAAAGCAGAAAGGAAAATCCTCTGTTTGCAGTACTTCAGGTTAATTCACAGGGCGGACAAGCTGGTCGTGGACCGGTTATTGGATATGCTCACAGCAAAGACACTGTATTAATCAACAACTATTTTAAAACCAAACAAGTACGCGAAATTTTACCACGTGACTTAGGTTTACGTTGGTCGGTAAAATCGTTGGACAAAAAAGGTGAGATCTTCCAGTTGATAGCTATTAAAATAAGCAACCGCGATGGACGTGCTCCTCTGGGCGGTGAAGTTATTACCGATGCCCGTGCTGACTTTAGCCAGACTTCGGCTTATGCCAATGTAAGCATGACCATGAACGCAGAAGGTTCAAAAACCTGGGCACGCATGACTAAAGATAATATCGGAAAATCAATTGCCATTGCTCTCGACGGCTATATTTATTCATTCCCAACGGTAAATACCGAAATTACTGGTGGTAGCTCTCAGATTACAGGAAACTTTACAGTGGATGAAGCAAAGGATTTAGCTAACACATTGAAATCAGGTAAAATGCCTGCTCCGGCACGTATTGTTCAGGAAAATATTGTTGGTCCAAGCCTTGGACAGGAAGCGATTAATAACGGTTTGATTTCGTTTATCATTGCTTTTGTGCTGGTACTTCTTTATATGATTCTTTATTACGGACTTGTTCCGGGTCTTATTGCAGATATAGCATTGCTTATTAATGTTTTCTTCCTTTTTGGAGTGCTATCATCGTTTGGTGCGGTTCTTACCTTGCCGGGTATTGCAGGTATTGTGCTTACACTTGGTATGGCGGTAGATGCCAACGTGCTTATGTATGAGCGTATCCGTGAGGAAATGAACAAAGGAAAAACGATGCGTAAAGCCATTGATGATGGTATCGGGCATGCACTTTCCGCTATTATCGACTCGAATGTTACCACGATTATTACCGGTGTGATATTGGCTTATTTCGGTTCAGGACCTATCAAAGGTTTTGCTGTTACTGAAATTATCGGTGTGGCTACTTCATTCTTTACAGCGGTGTTCCTTACCCGTTATATGTTGTACATGTATTCAAACCGCGAAACCTCGAAAGAAATCAAGTTTATTACCGGTGTAACCGAAAACTGGTTTAAAGATACAAAAGTTGACTTCATGGGAATACGTAAATGGATGTATGGCTTGTCTATCGCATTAATGCTTATTAGTTGTATTTCTTTTGCAACACGCGGATTCAGTCTCGGTATCGATTTCTCAGGAGGACGTAATTACATTGTGGCTTTCGACCGTCCGGTAAATGCTGATAATGTACGTCGTATGCTCGAAAAAGGATTTGAAGGTGATATGCCTCAGGTAATTACCATTGGAACTGATAATCAGGTACGAATAGCTACCAAATATAAAATCAACGACAATTCTCCAACCATTGATAATGAGATTGAAGGAAAAATTTATGATAATCTGAAGCCATTACTGAAATCTACAGTTACAAAAGAAGAGTTTATCAGAGAAAATATTAAGAGTTCTCAGAAGGTTGGTCCAACTGTGGCAGATGATATTAAACGTTCAGCTGTTTGGGCTGTTATTTTGGCTATTTTTGGTATCGGTATTTATATTTTTATCCGATTCAAAGAATGGGGCTATGCACTTGGAGCAATTGTATCTCTGGCTCATGATGCGGTGATTACGCTCGGTTTATTCTCACTATTCTATGGTTTTTTACCTTTCTCCATGGAAATCGACCAGTCGTTTATAGCAGCTATTCTGACGGTAATCGGATATTCGGTTCACGATACAGTAATCAACTATGACCGTATTCGTGAAAATGTAAATCTGTTTCCTAAACGTGACCGTATTTCACTTATAAACTTATCAGTAAATGAAATGTTAGGACGAACCTTTAGTACTACAGCAACTGTAATCCTGACATTGCTTTCAATGTTTATATTTGGTGGTGAAACAATTCGTGGATTTATCTTCGCCATGTTGTTCGGTATCTTTATCGGAACTTACTCTTCGGTATTTATCGCTTCGCCAATTACAGTGGAAATGGAAAAACTGATTAGCTTGGCAAGAGCTAAAAAAGCTACTAAGAAACTTGAAACCAAAAAATAATTCGATGAATTAGGTTTTTATAAAAGCCAAAAAAGCTTTGCTAATTAAATTCAGCAAGGCTTTTTTGTTATTGTTTCATACTTCAACATTGTAGAAATCAAACATTTATTGGCTCACCCGTAAAAGTTGTGGAGTGAATAAAAATGAATAATTTTGCAATTGAACTTTAATTGCAAAATTGGATGAAAGAAAATCCACATTTACTAACTCTAGTTCAGTATATCTTACCAGAAGAGATATTTCAATTTTTTGAGATAACTAAAATGAGGAACAAGGAAAGGAACTTCATATTTATTTAGATGAGAATACAGACAAACCTAACTGTAATTCTACTTACACTTTATCGTCCATGGATTTTCATGAAGAAGCGATAATAAAAAATTATCCGATACGTAACAAAGCTGCTTTACTTCATACAAGACGCAGTCTTTGGTTAATAGAAGAAACGGGAAAAGTGATCAGTCGAGAATGATATTTAACAGCAGAAGGCATGCGTTACACACAAGGTTTCGCTACTTTTTTAAAAGGACTTATCGGATACATCCCTGATACACAGTCATTCCCTTGAGAAGTTCTATCACATAAATGGCGAACAGCTAGGTCGTCATTACAAAGAACATCTGAGTGATTATAGTAACTGGGATCAAAAAGAGCATGCCGATAAATGGCTTGTCTTTCCTGAGAATATGGGTACACATATAAGTATTGATGAAACCTCTGTTTCAAACAGTGAATTATATACCATAATCACCAATAAAGCTGCAGGGGGGCAAAAAGGCAACGTTATAGCTCTGATTGAAGGAGTCAGTTCCGAAGTAGTTATTCAAACAATAGAAAAACATATTGCTCAAGATAAATTAAATCTGGTTTAAGAAGTGACACTTGATATATCAGATTCAATGCGTAAGATTGTACGTAGTTGTTTTCCTAATGCAATTCGTGTTATTGATCGTTTTCACGTTCAAAAACTTGCTTTAGATGCTCTACAGGAGATGCTCATCGCTCATCGTTGGGATGCAATCAATGAAAAAACAAATGCCAAAGAAGAGGCTAAATTGTCAGAGTCAAGCTATCATTCTACAGTGTTTAGAAATGGTGATATTGCCAAACAATTATTAGCAAGAAGCCGATACTTACTTTTTAAATCACCTGAGAAATGGACTCAAAGCCAGAAGTTCAGAGCAGAGATTCTTTATGAACAATATCCAGATTTGCAACAGGCACATTGACTTACACATTCATTGAGAATGATATACACTAAAAATACAATTAAAGACTTTGCCAGATTAAGTCTTGCTCGTTGGTATAATAAAGCAGGAGAATCAGGATTTAAATCATTTAATACAATCGCAGGAACGATTTACGAACATTATGATGAAATTCTTAATTTCTTTGTCAATCGATCAACAAGCGCATCTGCTGAATCTTTTAATGCTAAAATAAAGGCATTCAGAGCAAAACTCAGAGGAGTAATTGATATTAAGTTTTTCCTTTTTAGATTAACTAAAATATACGCTTAGTCCACAACTTTTAAGGGTGAGCCTTTTTAACCTTATCATATAAAAACAGAAAAGCAAATTTCAGATAAATGTCAACGAAATTACATAAAAAAGACAATCGATTGGAATCAGATTGTCTTTTTTGTACGTATTAAATCAAAGAATGTGACTTATCAATAGTATCTATTTTGCATAACTTACCGCTCTCGTCTCTCTGATAACGGTAATTTTCACCTGACCCGGATAGGTCATTTCGTCCTGTACTTTTTTGGCAATATCGAATGATAAAAGTTCAGTTTCTTTGTCGTCAATTTTGTCAGCACCCACAATTACGCGTAACTCACGACCTGCCTGAATGGCATAAGTCTTTAATACGCCAGGGTACGAAAGTGCCAGATTTTCCAGATCGTTTAATCGTTTTACATAGGCTTCCACAATTTCACGGCGTGCTCCCGGACGTGCTCCCGAGATAGCATCACATACCTGAACAATTGGTGCTATAAGTGTTTCCATTTCCACTTCATCGTGGTGAGCACCAATGGCATTGCAAATATCCGGTTTTTCTTTGTATTTCTCAGCAAGGCGCATTCCAAGAATTGCGTGTGGCAATTCCGGTTCATCATCCGGCACTTTTCCAATATCGTGTAACAGACCGGCGCGTTTTGCTTTTTTTGGATTTAAACCAAGTTCAGAAGCCATCGTAGCGCATAAATTGGCTACTTCACGTGAGTGTTGCAACAGATTTTGACCGTAGGAAGAACGGTATTTCATTTTTCCCACCATACGAATCAACTCAGGGTGTAAACCGTGAACTCCAAGGTCGATAGTGGTGCGTTTACCGATTTCGATTATTTCCTCTTCAATTTGTTTTCGAACTTTGTTTACAACTTCCTCAATGCGGGCAGGGTGAATACGACCATCAGTTACCAGTTGGTGGAGCGATAAGCGTGCAATCTCGCGGCGTACCGGGTCAAATGCAGAAAGTACAATAGCTTCAGGAGTATCGTCCACAATGATTTCAACACCTGTTGCGGCTTCCAATGCACGGATATTGCGTCCTTCACGACCGATAATCCGTCCTTTTATTTCATCGGATTCAATGTGGAAAACTGTAACTGCATTTTCAATAGCTGTTTCAGTAGCCACACGTTGAATACTTTGAACTACAATTTTCTTTGCCTCCTTGTTGGCAGTCATTTTGGCCTCTTCCATGATGTCGTTAATGTACGACATGGCATTGGTTTTTGCTTCTTCCTTCAATGCTTCTACCAAACGCTCTTTGGCTTGTTCGGCTGACATACCTGAAATAGCTTCAAGTTCAGTTTGTGCCTGATGTTGAAGATGATCCAATTCTTTCTTCTTGATTTCTAATGCATGAACTTGTTGTTCGTTGCTGTCTTTCAAAGCATCAACTTCGTTTATTTTGCGTTGAACTTCACCTTGTTTCTGGTTCAACTGCATTTCACGTTGCTGTATTCTCACTTCGCGTTCCTGTACTTTAGCGTTACGTTCCTGTACCTGTTGTTCATGTTCTGCTTTCAGGGCAATAAATTTTTCTTTTGCCTCGATAAGCTTGTTTTTCTTCAGCAGTTCAGCCTCCGCTACTGCTTCCTGAATTGCACGTTTGTTGACAAAACGCAGGAGTACAAATGCACCTCCACCTCCGACAACAAAGGCAATCAATCCTATAATTAGGTTTACCATATTGATAGATTTAGTTGTTAGTATTAATATTTAATTGTGTTTATATCCAAAATAAAAAAACGCATTGACATTGCATAAAATACTTTCCTCAACCATGAGAAAGCATTCATTTACAATGTAATGCGGGTTTTGACTGTTTTATAAAACGATTTTACTCTTCGGAAAACAATTGTTCCAGTTCATAGTCCAATTCCTGAATCTTTTCAGCTATTGGCACTTCATCATCACGAATATCCTGTTTATATACAATAACTGCAATGTCGTACATCACATAAGTCAGGATTTGTTCAATAGAATGTTGATTATATTTTTGGGAATATAAATCCAGTTTTTTTTTCACTAACTTTTCAGCATTCCGGTACAATTCTTCGTCTCCACGCAGAACTCTCAATGGCATTTTTGTACCATTAATTACAACATTTATTAAAAATCTATCGTCTTTCATAAGCTCTATTCATCCAAAAGAGCTAAACATTTGTCAATTTCCCGCACCATTCCGGCTATTTTCTTTTTCGATTCGGCTTTTTCAACATCCGATCCGATCAGATTTTTTGCCATTTGCAAATGGTCGTAATTTTTTCGAAGTTCAAGAATTTCCTGATGTGCTTTCATCAAATCCGTTTGTTTACGGTCTAATTCGGCAGTTAAAATGGAATTTTGTTCTTGCAACGACTTGTAATCCGAAATCAGTTTTCGAAGTTTGGCTTCAAATCCTTCAATTAATTCTTCGTACTTATTTGTCATTTTTCAAAAAAATCTTTACAAAAATACGTTATTGCTTTGAAACCGTAAAATTTTTTGTGCTTTTTTGTACAAAATCATTTTTGTTATGGTTGTTTTATTTCTTCACTTTCAAAATATCTTCCGCTCTAGCCAGTGCTTCGTTTATGTTGCTGCACACGTTGGTAGTGCCCAGTAAATCCACAATGCCGTTTTTCTCAAGCACCGCATGAACGGTTTCATTTACGCCCGATAGCAGAATCGTAACTTTGTCTTTTTGTGCCGATTTGATTAGGTTTTTAAGGTTATGCGCACCGGTTGAATCCATAAACGGTACTTTCCGCATACGGATAATCTGCACCTTATTACGGTCGCTCAGGGTTTTCATGGTTTCTTCAAACTTATTGGCTACACCGAAGAAGAACGGTCCCTCGATTTCGTACACTTCCACTCCTTTAGGAACAGTCAGTTTCTCAGTATCAGCACTTCCTTCCACAAAATCGGCTTCCTTCACTTTGTCTTTAAATACAGAAATAGAGGAGGTTTCGGAAATACGACGAATAAACAGCACAGCAGCCATTAACAGACCAATTTCGATGGCAATGGTCAGGTCGAAAATTACGGTTAGGAAGAAAGTGGTTAGCAGCACCGCCACATCCGATTTGGCATTTTTAAGCAGCCCTTTGAATGTACGCCATTCACTCATATTGTACGAAACAATAATCAGCACTCCTGCCAGACAAGCCATCGGAATATGTTTGGTGAGTCCACCTAAAAACAGCAAAATCAAAGCCAGTACCACAGCATGAATAATTCCCGCCACCGGAGTGCGACCACCGTTATTAATATTAGTCATCGTACGCGCAATAGCTCCAGTTGCAGGTATTCCACCAAAAATGGGGGCTACTAAGTTGGCAATTCCCTGTGCAATAAGTTCGGTGTTTGAGTGATGTTTATCGCCAATCACCCCATCGGCCACTGTAGCTGAAAGTAAGGACTCAATAGCACCAAGCATGGCAATGGTAAAGGCCGTGGGGAGTAACATGCGTATAGCAGCAAAATCAATTTGAGGAGTGGCTGCTTTGGGAAGCGATGGGTCGATGGTAAAGCGATCGCCAATGGTTTCAATGCCTGAAATCCCTAATTTATTCCGCAGAAAATAAACTATCACTGTCATCAGAACGATAGCAACCAGCGATCCGGGAATTTTTTTTGAGAATCGGGGAGTAATGGCAATGATAACGATGGATATGATACCCACACCCAATGCCCACAAATTCAAGCTATCAAAATGTTCACCGTAAACTATCCATTTACTGATGAAGTCTCCCGGCACTTTGGCAATGTGAAGTCCGAATAAATCTTTTATCTGTGTGGCAAAAATAGTGAGCGCAATACCGCTGGTAAACCCTACAATAACCGGATAGGGAATAAATTTAATAACTGTACCCAGTTTGAGCAATCCCATAGCAATAAGCATCACACCGGCAATCATGGTGGCAATAGCCAGCCCGGTAACACCGTACTGCTGTACAATGCCATATACAATAACAATAAATGCCCCTGTAGGACCGCCAATCTGCACTTTACTGCCACCAAAGAATGAAATGATAAAACCAGCTATAATAGCGGTGAAAATTCCTTTTTCAGGAGTTACACCCGAAGCAATACCGAAAGCAATAGCCAATGGAAGTGCCACAATGCCCACAATAATACCGGCCATAGCATCGGCATAGAATTGTTGTTTTGTGTAGTTTTTGAGGGTGGAAAACAGTTTGGGTTGGAAATGTATTTTCATATTTGCAGGAATTAAAAACAACTGCAAAGGTACTGCTTTTATACAAAAATTGTCCAAAAAAATACACTTGAATGACATTTTAAATTCATTTTTTCAACTTTTTCATCTCTATTTCGTTTCTATGGTCAAAAAGAGTAATTTTGTACTCCTAAAACTTTCACTTTATAAACTTTCAAACTTTACAAACTCAGATATGTGGAAATTAGATCCCTTTAATTATAATCGTCGCCTGTCGGATACGATTCATATAGGAAATTTATTATTAGGAGGTAATCAGCCTGTTCGTGTACAGTCGATGGCCAACACCGATACCAACGACGTAGAAAACTCAGTGGCTCAGGTACTTCGTATTGTCGAAGCCGGTGGTGATATCGTACGTCTGACAACTCAGGGAGTTCGTGAAGCCGAAAGCATTGGTGTAATTCATGAGCAGTTACGCGAAAAAAACTGCGATGTGCCACTGGTAGCCGATATTCATTTCAACGCCAACGCTGCCGATGTGGCTGCACAACGTGTGGAGAAAGTGCGCATTAACCCCGGAAATTACGTGGGAAGCATCAAACCCGGCGACACCAGCGATTATACTAACGAAGAATTTGAAGCTGAATACCATAAAATTCGCGAACGTTTTATTCCATTTCTGAATATCTGCAAAGCAAACAACACCGCCATCCGCATCGGAGTAAATCACGGTTCATTGAGTGAACGCATGATGAACCGTTATGGTGATACTTCACGCGGTATGGTTGAATCATGTCTGGAGTTTCTGAATATATGCCGGGAGGAGAATTTTCATGATGTGGTTATTTCTATGAAAACATCCAACACCGTGATGATGGTGCAAACCGTGCGTCTGCTGGTGGAAGAAATGCAGAAACGGGGATTTAGTTATCCGCTTCATCTGGGCGTTACCGAAGCCGGTGATGGCGAAGATGGCCGTATTAAATCGGCTGTGGGAATAGGTGGTTTGCTGGCCGATGGCATTGGCGACACCATACGTGTTTCGCTGAGCGAAGAGCCAGAATGTGAGATACCTGTTGGACAATTGTTGGTTTCCTATATTACCCAACGTAACGATCATAAACCCATTGATGCTACCGAACATTTGCTTCATTCGCGCTTCGAATACAGTTGCAGAAAAACACATGCTGTTGGAAATATAGGTGGTGAAAATGTGCCTGTGGTTATTGCAACTGGTGATGGTGGATTTACAACTGTTCCGGATTATATAATTGCCGATGGAAAAATTCTGTCAACCAATGGAGAAAGTTACAGCATTTATACTCTTGAAACAATTGATGCACTTACCAAAGACATTGCTTCTGTCAAATTTCTAAAACTGACATATCCCGAATTAACTCCGCAAATACTGGCTTTATTGCTTGAACGAAAAGACGTGGTTGTTTTACTTGGAACGAATCATACAAATCCGGTGGGCGAACAACGGGCATTTTTCCACACTTTATTGAATGCAGGTGCAACTGTTCCTGTGGTACTTTATCAAGAGTATGCCGAAACTGACCTGCAATACCTTCAGATAAAAGCAGCTGCCGATCTTGGTGTGTTGTTTATCGATGGTTTTGGTGATGGACTTTTCCTTGTAAATAAAGGAGCAATATCGGTGGAAGCTGTCAATTCGGTGACATTCGGAATCCTTCAGGCAACCCGTGTACGAATTACTAAAACAGAATTTATTTCATGCCCGGGATGTGGCCGCACAATGTTTAAGCTGCAATCGGTGGTGGCACGAGTGAAAGCCAAAACTTCGCATCTTATTGGTCTGAAAATTGGTATTATGGGTTGCATTGTAAACGGTCCTGGCGAAATGGCTGATGCTGATTATGGCTATGTGGGTGCAGGTCGGGGTAAAGTGAGTCTGTACAAGAAAAAGGAATGTATGGAACGCAATATCCCAGAAGATGATGCGGTGGATAAACTCGTGGAACTGATAAAAGTGAACGGCGACTGGCACGAATAGAGCTATTATACATTAAGAAACTCCGGTTTGGTTGATAAAATTCTGACTAAACCGGAGTTTTTTATTTTGAAAAAATAAAACGAAGTATCATACAAAACATTTTCGCTATTTTTGCAACTTAATCACCTCAAACACATCAGATGAATAAAATCCGCATACTATTATTTTTATTGCTAGCAACTTTGGCAGCCTTGGCTCAGACATCTGACGAAAAAAAATACCTGCTTACGTCAAATACTAACTCTTTCAACATTTCAACTCTTTCATTTCTTGATCCGTATCTTTCACCTATTACTTACCGTGGTTTGGGTTTGGGATATAACGGTGAATCACGAAAGTTTCTAAATGTTACAAATACCAAATTTTTATCGCTGAGTAAATTGAGATTTACTGCAGGAATAGCCATTAATCCGGAAATTACGAGCGATTTACTTTATTTTGGTGCAAATTATGGCTGGGGACTGGAATATCGGTTTAATATAGGAAAAAAATTAAAACTGCAGGTCGGAAGTCTTTGGGATCTTGATTTCGGATTGAAAAACATGGAGCGAAACATCAATAATCCGGTGAATCTGGATATGGCTACCAATTTGAATATTACAGGTTTGGCAATGTATGACATTCCACTTCGCCGAAAAGTTCTTAAACTTAAGCTCTCATTGCAAACACCTTTTGTTGGTTATATGTTTGTGCCTAAAGCAGGTGCTTCATACTACGAAATGTTCGATTTAGGAAATTTGACAGATGCATTCCATTTCAGCACCTTACATAATAAACGTGGATTACTTGGAACTTTTTCGATTGATGTTCCTTTCAATCGTTCAGTATGGAATTTTGGACTTAGAATGAACAACCTGAAATACACAGCCAACAATCTTGTTTTCGATCGACGGGAATATAGTTTGCTAATTGGAACTACATTTGATGTCATTAATTTTGCAGGGAGAAAAAACAAAGCCCCGAAAAATTTCATTTCTCCTAACGATTAAAATTTCCAATTATTCAATTCTCAATGATATAAAATGAAGAAAATTACTTTAATTATCATACTTTCAGCACTTTTACTTCCTGCATGCATGAACGAACCTGTTCAGCAACCTAACACGTACAAGGGCAATTTTGAGGCACTTTGGCAAATTATCGACACTAAATATTGTTACCTGGACTACAAACACATCAATTGGGATTCCATACATACAGTTTACGGTGCAAGAGTCGACACAGTAAAAAGTGAATATCATTTTTTTGATTTAATGGGTAGCATGCTGGCTGAATTGAAAGATGGACATGTGAATTTATATTCCGAGTTCAACCGAAGCCGGTATTGGAAGTGGTTTCAGGATTATCCGGCAAATTTCAGCTCTTCACTCATTAAGAACAGTCGTTACCTTGGTTCAAATTACCTGATTGCGG
>CAIKVR010000210.1 GCA_903830915.1 uncultured Bacteroidales bacterium | reverse complement strand
CACCGGCCGAAATTCCTATTGAAAGTATATGACTGCTGGTGTTTTTTCCAATATGAAGCATTTTGGTACCGGTGTCGGCTTGTTGGTGATGATTGGTTACGGCCACCGAGTAGAACTCAGCCGACGAATTATCGCCCAACAAAATACAGCTCGGATATTTCCAGGTAATAGCTGAACCGGTTTCCACTTGCGTCCACGAGATTTTTGAATTGTTTCCTTTGCAAATACCACGTTTAGTAACGAAGTTGTAAATGCCACCTACGCCATTCTTATCGCCCGGATACCAGTTTTGAACGGTGGAATATTTCACTTCCGCATTTTTCATGGCAACGATTTCAACAATAGCAGCATGAAGCTGATTCTCATCGCGCATAGGTGCCGTGCAACCTTCGAGATACGAAACATAACTATCTTCGTCGGCCACAATCAATGTCCGCTCAAACTGACCGGTATTCATGGCATTTATACGGAAATAGGTGGAGAGTTCCATTGGGCAACGAACGCCTTTAGGAATATATACGAATGAACCGTCGGAAAAAACGGCACTGTTCAATGTTGCAAAGAAATTATCGGTATAAGGAACTACCGAACTCATGTATTTTTGAACCAAATCTGGATGATGTTCCACCGCTTCGCTGAACGAACAAAAGATGATTCCCAATTCAGACAAACTTTCTTTAAAAGTAGTTTTTACGGAAACGCTATCCATTACTGCATCTACAGCAATACCCGATAAAGCCATACGTTCGTGAAGTGGAATTCCCAGTTTTTCGAATGTTTTCAGCAATTCAGGATCTACCTCGTCGAGACTTTTCGGAGCATTTTTGCGCGGAGCAGCATAGTATGCAATACTTTGATAATCAATTTCAGGGATATTGAGGTGAGCCCATTCCGGCATTTCCATTGTTAACCAATGACGGTAGGCTTTCAGGCGAAATTCAAGCATCCATTCCGGCTCGTTTTTCTTTTTTGAAATCAGACGAACCACATCTTCGCTGAGTCCGATGGGAATAATATCGGTTTCAATATCGGTGGTAAATCCGTACTTATATTCGTTCTGGGTGACTTCGTGTAATATATCGGTTGACATAAGTTTAATGTGCTAATTACCATTTTACATTACTGAAAAGTGGCATTTATTTAAAACTGCAAAAGTACAAAAAAAATACAATTCCAAAGCAAAGCATTCAGCTCCTTGAAAGTAAAAACATAACACTAGAATAGCAGATTTTGTTTTAAATTGACACATACTTTTTGATAATATAGCGGTATATGAATATCAATGAAGTTGTAAACATTTTAAACAGTTTTCTCAACTTAAATTCAAAATTTATTGGAATTATTTTACATTTAGTTTATCATTTTATCTTTTTTAATTCTGATAATGTATTCTTAATAAGTGCATTAAAAAGTTGATTAATCTTTGTTTTACACGGTTACTAAAATTTCAAACAAACAGTCAGAAAATTAAAAAAATCTCACAACAATAAATTACTAACTTTTAAATATGAGTTTGCAACACCTAATTTAAGAAGTGATTATCATAACTCAAATTACAAATCAATTTAT
>CAIKVR010000209.1 GCA_903830915.1 uncultured Bacteroidales bacterium | reverse complement strand
AGTTGTGGAGCGGAATGAAAATCAGGTGGTCACTGCCATTTTTAGTCTGACCGATAGCCGGACGGAAGCCGAAAATACCAGTTTTTACGATGGAATTATCAGTAAGGGAATCGTATCACTTAAATTGAACATGACAGAAGACCAGCTTGATCAAATCAGGATTGAATATAATTACATTGATTTTTCGCTGAACAATCCAGTTATTGATTTGACAATAAATAAACAATTGCTAATTGATTTTGGAACGGATGATGTGACAGAAATAAACAGGCTTTTTCGAAAAGTTAATGATTTATTCTCAACTTTTCCGATTTTCGACTTCATTGCAGCTTGTGTTTATTATCCGGCTTTGTTGGTGGGTCAAAATGGGCTGTTAGAATTGAATAAAAGCACCGAACTGATTCTTTGGGAGCAGGTAGATTTGGTCAATAAGCATCTGAAAATCAATACCGGTATCCGCAAAATATAGAAATCGAAAAAAATATTTAAACAATAAGCGGTTCGTTGCGTTATTTTAAGGCAAACCGAATCAATATAAAACCAATTCCCTACAAAAAACATGTGGCAGATTTTCATTGGCAGTTTATTATTAGGATTAATACATCCCCTGGTTCCAAATCATTGGATTCCGCTTATAGCCATCTCCAAAACTGAAAAATGGACAACCCGTGAATCTGTTTTAGCTACGTTGCTAACCGGTTTTTCGCACACCATCAGCACCATTATTATCGGAATTGTTGTGGGATTTGTAGGCATCAAGCATTCCGAAAATAACAGTTATATTACCCGAGTTGCTGCTCCGGTAGTTTTACTTTCTATTGGCTTGATTTATATTGCACTTGACTTTCGTTCAAAGCATCACCACCATCATTTTGAGATTGACAAAAATAAGATAAAAGCTAAAAAATCGAAAACAGCGGTACTGATTAGTTTATGTATTGGTATGTTTCTTTCGCCCTGCATTGAGATTGAAGCCTACTATTTTCAGGCTGCAACCAAAGGTTGGTTGGGCATTCTGATTGTTTCGTCGGTTTATCTCATGGTTACCCTAACCATGATGGTGGCACTGGTTTATCTCGGACTGAAAGGCGTAAATAAAATGAAATCCGATTTTCTGGAACGTCACGAAAAATTAATTACAGGACTTCTATTGATTTTCCTCGGCTTGTTTGCGTATTTTGTAGAATTTTAAAAACAACTTTTAATTTTAAAAGAATGAAATCAACTAACTGGACAATAGATAATATCCCCGATTTATCGGGAAAAACAATACTGGTAACCGGCGGAAACAGTGGACTTGGTTTTGAAGCTGTAAAGGCTTTTGCTCTAAAAGGAGCAACTGTGGTGATGGCCTGCCGTTCGTTGGCAAAAGGAGAAGAAGCAAAAAAACTTCTGACCGGTTTAAATCCCCAAGCAAATATCACGGTTATGGAACTTGATTTGACTGATTTGAAATCAATTTATTCCTTTGTCAATCAATTCAAAGAAAATCATTCCCGGTTAGACATTTTACTGAACAATGCCGGTATTATGATGGTGCCTTATGGGCTGACAAAAGATGGTTTTGAAAACCAAATGGGAACTAATCATTTAGGTCATTTTGCATTAACAGCTCAACTGCTCGAACT
>CAIKVR010000208.1 GCA_903830915.1 uncultured Bacteroidales bacterium | reverse complement strand
ATCGAAATTTTTCAAAAGAATATCTTTTATAAACCAAACAGACGATTCTCGTCTAATTTTATGTTTAAATATTGACTGAGTTTTTCAGCAGATCCTAAGTAACTGACTTAAAATAAGTTTTCATAATTTTAATGTGTAATAATTGCAGAATGATTTAAAATAAAATCATGGAACTTATTTAAAAGTCCGATACATTTTTTTATAAGATTGCGAAACTTTATATTGAGCAATACTAATTTTTTTATGTAAGTTTGCAGTCATGTTACACAATTTCATAGCATCACGTATACAGGCACAATTACCGTTTGAACCAACCGAGCAGCAAATAGAATTAATAGATGCACTTGGCATTTTCTTGATGTCAACCGACAATGAAAAATGCTTTTTGTTGCGTGGATATGCAGGCACAGGTAAAACATCGGTTGTAAGTGCGTTGGTACGTGCATTAAATGAATTGAAACAGAAAACAATACTTCTAGCTCCTACTGGTCGAGCTGCAAAAGTAATTGCCGGATATTCAGGCTTTCCTGCTTTTACTATCCATAAAAAAATTTATCGGCAGAAATCCATGTCAGAGTTCAGATTTCAACTGGCTGATAATCTGAATACTCATACGGTATTTATTGTCGACGAGGCATCCATGATTTCGAATACCGGGACAGAAAGCACCTTTGGTTCTGGACGTTTACTCGACGATTTGGTGGAATTCGTTTACAGCGGACAAGGTTGTAGCCTTTTACTACTGGGCGATACTGCTCAGTTGCCTCCGGTATTGCAACCTCATAGCCCGGCACTTGAACGGGATAAGCTACTTGGTTACGGCCTGAAAGTACATGAATATACGCTAACACATGTAGTGCGTCAGGCATTGGAAAGTGGAATTTTACACAATGCCACACTGTTAAGACAGCAGTTATTGGATGAAAAAACGTCAGATTTTCCTAAGTTTGAGTTGGAAGGATTTTCAGATATAAAAAAGCTGAGTGGTATGGAATTGATTGACGAGATTCAGCGTTCGTACGAAGGTGTTGGAGTTGAGGATACTATTGTGGTAACACGATCGAATAAGCGTGCGAACATGTATAATAATGGCATTCGCGCAAGGGTTATGATGAAGGAAGATGAGCTTACCAATGGCGATTTGTTGATGGTAACACGCAATAATTATTATTGGAACAAGCCATACAAAGAAATTGACTTCATTGCGAATGGTGATATCCTACAGGTTATGCGCGTACAAAAGCATTATGAGATGTATGGCTTCCGTTTTGTGGATTTAAGTCTGCGGTCGCTGGATTACGATTGGGAAATTGATGCTCGCATCTGGCTGGATGCCCTGCAATCAGAAACACCTGCTGCTATGAATGAAATGACCAATAAACTATTTCAGTTGGTAGCCGAGGATTATCCTGAAATTACAACCAAAAAGGAGTTATATAAGAAAATTTTGGAAAATGGGTTTTACAATGCACTTCAAGTGAAGTTTGCTTATGCAGTAACCTGCCACAAGGCACAGGGTGGACAGTGGAAAAAGGTATTTGTAGATTCAGGTCAATTGACAGATGAACAGCTTAATAGTGATTTTTATCGCTGGTTGTACACTGCTCTCACACGTGCTACTGAAACCGTTTTTCTGGTAAATTTCCCCGAAAAAACTTTTGTTAGTAATAAATAACTGACAACTGCTTGATATGCAACGAAAAACTTGTACTTTTGGGAATTCTATTAAATAATCTCCGATACCTCCTTTTTCCTGATGAGAGTTTTCAAAACATTGGTATGTTGTTTGTTGATAAGTGCATTATCAACCACCGTGTTTGCTCAACAAATCAGTAATGGTTATTTTATTGAAAACAATCCTCTCAGGCAGGATTACAACCCCGCATTTAAACCAAAAACAGATTATTTTGTTAGCCTTCCTGTTATAGGATATACTTCATTCGAGCTTGGAAACAATTCGCTGACCATTAAAGATTTAGTTTATAACTCAAACGGACAAACTGTTATATTTAATCAGGTAAATACTGAGAATTTTTTCAATACTTTGCAATCAACTACTGTTCTTCAGGCAGATGCAAAAATAAACATTCTTGCATTTGGTTGGAGAAATAAAAAAGACTATCTCTCGTTTTCAATCGACCAACGGGTAACTGCTAATGTCGGCTTACCAAAAGATCTCTTCAAACTTGCATTTTATGGAACTCCGGACATTTACAAAAATTCTTTTAACTTAAGTAAGTTTCAGACAGATATTAGCTTATATACTGAATTTGGGGCGTGTTACAACAAAAGAATTTCGTCCAATCTTACATTAGGTGCAAAATTAAAACTTCTGGTTGGAAATATGAATATTTCCAATACAAATTCAACATTAAATATTGATGCAAATATCAATGAATGGACTATAAAGGGAAGCGGTTCAGTTAATTATTCAGGTGGTTTGCCTATAATTATTGACAATCAATTTCAATCGGTTACAATAAAAGCTAATTCCGGAGTTTTGAATTTTCTGAATAAACCTTCAGGTATAGGAACAGGTATCGATCTGGGAGTGAATTACAAATTAAACAGTGATATCGTTTTGTCTGCTTCTCTGTTAGATTTCGGAATAATAAACTGGTTTAATAATGTCAGTAACATTAATTATAACATTGATTATAAGTATGATGGGATAAAACAACTTAACGGAAGTTCAGTATTATCACCTGGCAGTATTTTTTCAGGGACTTCGTTAACAGATTCACTGCTAAATAGTTTAAAAGCTTCATATAAAATAAGTCAGTCTGCAAAATCATATTTCACAAGTACTCGAGCAAAACTTAATATAGGTTTTGAATATAAATTTTACGAAAACAACCTTAGTTTTGGCTTGCTTTCACACAGCGAATTACTAAATCAGACTGTAATTGAAGAAGTTACTACTTCAATTAATGCTAAACCTATGAAATGGTTTAACGCCAGTCTGAGTTATTCGTTTCTGAACGGACAATTCAGTACCATTGGTTTGGGATTCGGATTACGTACCGGTCTGGTTCACTGGTTGTTCGGTGCAGATTATTTTCCGCTACAATTAGTAAACATTCCACTTTCTGCTTCGGGTAAAAATAATTTAGCAGTGTCATACAATTCAAAAGTTTTTAATTTACATCTGGGAATAAATATTGTGTTAAATAAATCGACTTTAAAACGAATGCATATACGCACCGGACTTTATGGTTACGATACAGATGAAGACTAAAAAATTAATTTCTATCACAATTTTCAGGAAAATGTCTAGAATTGTAAGAAATTAAACAAAAAATTGTTATCTTTGAAACTTTTAATTTATCGCTAAAATTTCACTGTAAAATCAGCTATATCTTTAACACTCATATTGCAAATGAAAAGGTTTTCTGATATAAAACTAATTATTTTGGTTTGTACTGGCGTTACAGTATTTCTAAACTCATGTTTGAGTGATGTAGATTTACTCAATGTATCAAAAGATATTCAAATTGATCAATCATTGGTTATACCCGTTGGAGAAGCAAAACTTACAATTAGTGATATTTTCAGAAAATTCGGATTGCCCGGAAATATTGATCCTTTAAGTAATGAAATCTACTTTCAGAATTCAATCAGTACAGAATATACCTTTAAACCCATAAATTTGGCAGATTCAGTAAAACCTTTCACAAAAACACTTTCACCTTTTCCAGGAGGATTTACATATCCGGCCAATATACCGATAACTATACCACCTATATCAGATACTCTCGGATTGGGTATTAACGGAAATATCAGCCAACAACGAATAGATACTTTAAAAATGAGTTCGGGATTAATAAACGTTACAGTTGATGCCACTTCCGATATCCAACAAATTCCGGCAGGTGATATACATATAGAATTTGTTTTGGATAAACTCAAGGTAATCGATGGCACTAAACTAACATTTGTACCTACTCAGTATAGTGTGGCAGGTCAAATTAAATTGGGAGCATTTTCTATTTTTGCAAATGGTGCAGCCAAAATCCCATTAAAAATTAATGTTACTATTAATACGCAAAGTAAAAGTATTCCATTAGGAGCAAATCCTCAAATAACGATAAAGCTAAGCTTTGTAAATTTGATTTTAGCCGAAGCTCGGGGAAAATTCCCGGTTTCACTTGCTAATACTCAAACTATGCCTTTTAATATAGCAGATATAGTTCCAAACGGCTATCTAAAGTTTGATGATCCCACATTAACGATTAAAGCAACCAGTAATTTGGGTGTAGATGCCCTGATAAAACTGGATTATCTCAAAACTTATAACCTTAATTCTGCTACAAACTTTCAACTTGCCTGGTTTAACGGTCATACAACGAACTCAACTTCATTGATCTTGAATGGTCCTACAATCCCCGGGAAAAAAGATTCGGTTTCGTTTGATCCGTTCAACAGTATAAATGGTGAAATTGACAAGCTGATTAATACTAACCCCTATCCAAATACACTGGAGTATAAATATACTGTTACTAATAATCCGGAATCAAAACGTATGACTGATTTCATTACCGATAACAACACCATAAAATTTGACCTTATAACCCGGATGAAGTTGAGTTTTAAAGCTGGAAGTAGTTATAACTTAACGGATACAATACAAAATGTGGGACAAAGTATCGGGTCGGTACTTAACAGCATTGATTCTGCAATACTGGTACTCAATATTTCGAATGGTTTACCTGTAAAGGCTGTTTATCGTATGACTTTCTGGAAATCGAATACACCAAACGATACAATTTCCCGTAACATAACTACTATAAAAGACAATACTTTAACAGGAAATATTTTCAGTTCTTATCAGTTAATTGCCCCTGAAATTAACGCTGATGGAACCGTGAAAACCGATGGTTTAAAAAGTCAAACCTTATTGATTGGATTGAATAAAAACACCATTGAAGATTTGAAAAGAACCAAATTTATTGTTTATACGCTGATATTTGAAGGCGATCAATCAACTATAAATGGTGTTTCAACAACTAATCCTTTTCATTTTACAATTAAAAATAGTTTTGGCATTAAAATGGGTATATTTGTGAAAAATAAAACGACTTTAGCATTCAATTAAACCTTAATATCCAAAAAATATAAGTTATACAGATAAAACTGAATTTCGGTTTATAATAAATAGTCAATGTATGACTAATGGCTTTGAAAAGCTCATTAAATGTTAATACGTAACTGGAAAAATAATAATTTACAATCAACAATATAGATTATCATAAAAAAATCCTCAAAATGTTTAACCAATAATATACATTTGTATGAAAAAAAATAATGGGCTTAAGCTATTGATTTTAGTTTGTTTTAGCATGACAATGTCAGTAATCGATTCACAAGTAGTGAATATACAGCAGGTGAATACTATGTATTTCATGGAAAACCTGCCACAGCGAAATGAGTTGAATCCTGCGTTCCAACCTTTTAGTGATTTTTATCTGGGGCTACCTGTAATAGGTTATACACGGTTTAGTATAGGAAATTCATCGCCTTTTTCCTCTTTCCCCTACAATTCTGATAAAACTCCTACAGAAAATTTCCTCAATTCATTGCCGGAATTTAATAGTTATACAAATGGTGAAAAACAGTATACAGAATTACATTCGAATGCCCGTGTAAATTTATTAAGTTTCGGATTCAGAAACAAAAAATCATACTGGAATTTTTCGCTCTCCGAAAATATTGTTGGAAAAATAGGCATTCCAAAAACCATGTTTAACCTGTGGATACTTCCTGAAAATGTATCTTATCCATCAAATATTAATAATTTCAATATTGATATGATGGCATATACTGAAGCTGCTGTCGGATATTCCAGAGAAGTAAATGAAAAATGGTCATTTGGAGGAAAACTGAAATTCCTATATGGCAACAACCATGTTGTGTATATTGCACAAAACACAAAATTAACTGCAACAGCAGATTCTTTAAAATTGATTGAAGGTGGGCAATATTACAGAAGTTCAAGTTCACTCTTTAGTTTAAAACCAGCCGGACTGGGAGGTGCTATCGATTTGGGTTTCACATTTAAACCCTTTGAAAGCTTAACTCTGTCAGCATCTGTGACTGATTTAGGCTTGATTCACTGGAATCAAAGGTTTCTAAATAATAAATTAGCATATTCAGGTTCAAAAATAATTAATAATGGTGACAACATTGGTACTTTAATCGGAATGATTAAAGATGAATTATCAAATAGCACTGAGGAATCGCGTGATAGTGTTGGATATAATTCATACCTTACTCCCAAAATAAATGTTGGTGCAGAATTGTCTTTTCTGGATAATAAGCTAAGTCTTGGACTTCTATCACGTACGATTCTAATGGATAAAGTGAATCAGGAAGTGACTTTTTCTATTAATGGTCGCCCTGCCGAATGGGTCAATCTATCGCTATCTTACTCTCTTTTTAATGGTAAGCAGAGTTTGGGAGCAGGTTTAGGCTTGAGAACAGGTCCTCTTCATTGGTTTTTATCTGCCGATTATGTTCCATTGAGTAATAATTCTTTATATTTAAAGAATATGATTCCTATTCCATATAATACAAATGGATTTAATTTAGGGCTTGGTTTAACTATTGCATTAGGAAATCGTAAAGACGCTGACCGTGATGGTGTTAACGATAAGTTTGATTTATGTCCTGACACGCCAAAAGGGATAAAAGTGAATAAAGATGGATGTCCTATTGATAGTGATGGAGATGGTGTACCTGATTATCTTGACAAATGCCCGAATACTCCAAACGATGCGATAGGATTCGTAGATAAAGATGGATGTTTAATTGATACTGACAAAGACGGAATTGCTGATTTTATGGACAAGTGTCCCGATACACCAAAAGAAGCAATTGGTTTTGTTGATAAAGATGGTTGTACACTCGATAGTGATAAAGATGGTGTTCCGGATTATTTAGACAAATGTCCAAACTCACCAGCAGATGCCAAAGACTTTGTAGATAAAAATGGCTGTCTTGTAGATACAGATGGAGATGGAATACCCGATTACCTTGATTTATGTCCAAATACACCTTCAATTGCAAAAGGATTTGTAGATAAAAACGGTTGTACGCTTGATTCGGATGGTGATGGTGTTCCGGATTATCAGGATAAATGTGCAAATACAGCGCCGGAAGCACATGGAATGGTTGATGCTTCTGGATGCCCCCGTGATACTGATGGTGATGGTGTTCCCGACTACTTAGACAAATGTCCTACAATTCCCGGCTCTATCAGAAATAGCGGTTGCCCTGAATCAAAACCAGAAGTTATTAAGGTGGTGGAATCAAAACCACAGCCTGAACCAGTTGTAATAGCAGTACCACCTACCAGCAAAGAAGAAATCACAATTAATCTAAAAGCACTTTTTGAAAAAGCTTTACAAGGTATTCAGTTTGAAGCGGCACGTTATACAATTAAACCTATATCATTCGATATTCTTGATCAAATAGCCGATGCTTTAAACAAATATCCATTATTGAATATTGAAATTCAAGGACATACAGACAATCTTGGCAAGCATGAAATAAATCAGATGTTATCTGAAAAACGTGCTCAAGCTGTTTTTACTTACCTTGTATTAAAGGGAGTTGATGCCCGTAGAATGAGTTACAGAGGTTATGGTGATAATCTTCCTACTGCTACTAATAAAACAGCGGAAGGTAGAACACTAAACAGACGTGTCGAATTTGTAATTACTTATGCAAAATAATTCTATTTGATAGTTCGTTAAAACAGTAAAGTTAGTCACTTCTAATTTTATACAAAAAAAACACGTATAATTGATGGTAGTTTGCTACTGTTTTAATACTTTTGTGCTCCGAAAGAGAAATAACTAAAAAAAGATAGATATACAATCATGGGAAGAGCGTTTGAATACAGAAAAGCGACAAAAATGAAACGTTGGGGTAATATGGCCCGCGTATTTACAAAATTAGGAAAACAAATTACCATTGCAGTTCGTGAGAGCGGTCCTGAACCAGATACCAATCCACGTCTGAGAGTATTGATTACTCAATCAAAAAAGGAAAATATGCCTAAAGAGAACGTTGAACGCGCAATCAAAAAGGCTATTTCGAAAGATGAAGCTGATTACAAAGAAATGGTTTATGAAGGTTACGGACCTAACGGTATTGCTATAGTGGTAGAAACAGCAACAGACAATCCTACCCGTACAGTTGCAAATATACGAAGTTATTTCAATCGTCACGGCGGCTCACTTGGAACTACCGGTTCGTTGCAGTTTCTATTTGATCATAAATGTGTGTTCAGAATTGGCATAAAACCAGAAGTATCCATTGAAGAACTTGAACTTGAGTTGATTGACTTTGGTGTTGACGAACTGGTTGAGGATGAAGAAGCAATTATTCTTTATGGTGAATTTTCTTCTTACTCTTTAATACAAAAATACCTGGAAGAAAATGGCTTTGAAATCTTCAGTGCTGAATTTGAACGTATCCCTAACGATATGAAAGAGTTGAATGAGGAACAAAAAGCCCAGGTAATTAAGCTAATCGACAAAATTGAGGAAGACGAAGACGTTCAAAATGTTTTCCACAACATGATTGAATGAGTTAATTTTGATATCAAAACACCTGACGAATTTCAAATTATTGAATAATTTATTCCAAAATATCAAATTTGTTCATTAAATATATAATCGGCTGAATTTAAAGAAATTCAGCCGATTATATATTAATGTTATAAACTTACAAAGTCACTCCCGTTTTAAATATCGCTATTTCACGGTAGTTTTTCTTTTCGTTATTTACTAATTCGCCCGAGGCCACGCTGATAACATAATCGATAAAACGTTCATTTGCCTGCTCAATCAATTCATTTTCAACAATAGTTCCGGCATTGAAGTCAATCCAGCCATTTTTACGCTCGTAAAGTGGCGTGTTGGTTGAAATCTTCATGGTTGGGACAAAAGTTCCGAATGGCGTACCACGGCCTGTAGTGAAAAGGACTAATTGGCAACCGCTTGAAGCCAGGGCTGTAGCTGCCACCAGGTCGTTTCCGGGAGCGCTCAACAAGTTCAGTCCTTTGGTTTTGATTTGTTCGCCGTACATCAACACGTCTTTCACCAGCGATTTACCGCATTTCTGCGTGCAACCCAATGATTTTTCTTCCAGTGTTGAAATACCTCCGGCTTTATTCCCCGGTGAAGGATTTTCGTAAATGGGTTGATTATTTTTTGCGAAATATTCTTTGAAGTCATTGATTAACAGCACGGTTCTGTCGAACATATTTTTGTTGACACAACGGTTCATCAGAATTGTTTCAGCACCAAACATTTCAGGCACTTCGGTCAACACTGAGATTCCGCCCTGCGCAATCAGAAAGTCAGAGAAAACGCCCAATAACGGATTGGCCGTAATTCCCGAAAGACCGTCCGAGCCACCGCATTTCAAACCAACTTTCAGTTCGGAAAGCGGAATATCTACGCGAACATCTTTTGAAACCACTTCGTAAATCTCACGCAGCAAGTCCATTCCCTCTTCGTATTCATCTTCCACCTTTTGGGTTTCCATGAATTTGATACGGGTTTCGTCAAAATCGCCCAGCAGCTCTTTGAAAGCCTTTACCTGATTGTTTTCACAACCCAACCCAACTACCAAAACCCCACCGGCATTCGGGTGCTGAATCATGTCACGAAGAATTTTACGCGTATTTTCGTGGTCGTCGCCAAGCTGTGAACAGCCGTAATTGTGCGGATAAGCCACGATAGCGTCCACGCCTTTACTTTGCGTTTCGGCACGAAGTTTTTCGGCCAGCGAATTAATTGTTCCGTTTACACAACCAACCGTGGGCACAATCCACAGTTCGTTGCGCACACCGGCATTTCCATTGGCACGTTTGTAGCCTTTGAAAGTAAGGTTTCGGTTTGGAATATCCAACGACACATCCTGTGGTTTGTATTCGTAATCGAGCAAACCTTCCAGGTTGGTTTTGATATTGGTTTCGTTTACCCAATCGCCTTGTTTAATAGCCTGACGGGCATGTCCGATGGCATAACCGTATTTGATTACGTTATCTTTTTCGGCAAAATCAGTCAGTGCAAACTTGTGCCCCATCGGAATATCAGCATTAATAGTGATATCGACGTTTTCTACCCTCATGACTTCACCGGTTGAAAGTGCTACGAGAGCCACAGCCACATTGTCTGCGGGATTTATTTTTAAAAATTTCATTGATTCAATTTCCAATTATCAATTTCCAATTAACTAATTAACAGATTAACTAATACTGTTATTCCACAATTTGCGGCAGTTCAAAGTCAACTTTAACCGACAGGCTGAAGCGTTTCGAAACAATGGAACGGACAGCTTCTTTCATGCCAAATTCCTGAATCAATCTCAAATAGAATGTCAGTTTTTCGGTTAAGCCCGGAATTGCATTCAGGTTTTCATCCCATATAAATTCAGCAGCCAACACTCCCTTTGCAACAACTTCAATGTCATTCAGACTCCAAAGTATCTTTAATAAATCCACGATGGCTTTATCGTCGTTTAGCACAATATCAGTATTTCCACGTTTACCGCCTTTGTAGTAAGTAATGATGGCAGCCAGACCCAATACAATTCCCGAAGGCAGTTCGCCTTTTCTGTCCAGGTATTTTTTCAGTCCGGGCAAATCGCGCGTTTTGAATTTTGGGAAAGAATTAAGCATAATGCTTATCAGCAAATGGTGTACAAATGGATTGTTGAAGCGCTCCACCACATCATCGGCAAATTTCTTCAACTCCGATTTCGAAAGATCAAGGGTTTCGATTAATTCCTTATACATAATCATATAAACAAATTTCGACATCACTTCATCACGCAGACATTCCTTTACAATGTTCAATCCTGCCAGATAACCTACCGGTGCCAACACCGTGTGAGGGCCATTCAGCAGCGTAACTTTACGTTCGTGGTAGGGTTTTTCGTCGGGTACAAACAACACATTCAGACCAGCTTTATCGGCAGGGAATTCTTTGGCAACACTTTTCGGAGCTTCAATTACGAACAGGTGGAAAATTTCAGCCTGAACAACCAGTCGGTCTTCCAACTGAATTTTTTCAAGAATTTCATTAATTGTATTGCGCGGATAACCCGGAACGATACGGTCGACCAGCGTAGAATATACACCGCAAGCCGTTTCAAACCAGTTTTGGAAATCAGCACCCAGACTCCAAAGTTCAATATACTGCTGAATAGTTTTTTTCAGTTCAGTTCCGTTATGGAAAATCAATTCGCAGGGGAAAATAAGCAAACCCTTATCGGCAGCACCGTTGAAGGTTTTAAAGCGGTGATAAAGCAACTGGGTAAGTTTACCCGGATAAGAATTTGCCGGAGCATCGTCGAGCTTACATTCTTCATCAAACGCTATTCCTGCTTCGGTGGTATTTGAAAACACGAAGCGCATTTCGGGTTGCTCAGCCAGTTTCAGGTACTCTTCAAACTGTGTGTAAGGGTTCAGTGAACGGCTGATAACATCAATCAGTTCAATACTATTAACCGTCTCGCCTTTATCGAGTCCCTGAAGGTTAACATGATACAAACCGTCCTGTTCGTTCAGCATATCAATCATCCCGTTTGGAAGCGGCTGTACCACCACCACACTCGAATTAAAGTCAGCTTTTTGGTTCATATTATACACCATCCAGTCCACAAAGGCACGTAAAAAATTACCTTCACCAAACTGAATAATGCGTTCGGGATAAGCGGTACTAATGTTTGCTGATTTTCTATTCAATCTTTCCATACTTAACTGTTTTTAAACTAAATTTATACCTATAAAATTTTTATATTAATTCTTAATTGTGAGAATACTGAAGGTTAATTTACTATTTTAAAAAATAAAAAACAGTAATCAGCTGCTTCTTAATTCGACCGTGTGGGCACACGGAAAATAACGACACAAAGGTAATATTAATATTCATTTCTGAAAAACAAATTCAATCTGTGTGCGCACACGAAACAAACAACATTTAATAAAATTAGACCTATAGTATTGATATTATGGAGTATATATAAGAAATGAATTGAGGAAATATTTCTTTATTTAGAACGTTTATTTATAAGAAAATAACTTAGATTTGTTCTATCCATAAATTGCCCAATATAAGTCGTGCTTGTATACTGACAATCTGATAAGGCTTATTGACATTTATCCACACATCCACTGCATTCACGTCCTGAAATACTTTATTTTTAGGAACTGTAGGTTTTACTTTATAGCATAACACTTTGCCACGATCAGTTTTTACATACTCCATACCGCACATCAATACATCAATTTTATAACCCGTGTCTTCATAAAAGCCATCAATCACGAAACGCCCACCCGGATTATATTTCGACAAATCCATCAGGCGAATCATCATAAATCCTGCCACTACGTCTCTTATATTTACGGGGGTTTTATACACTTTGCGGAACTGAAACTTTTCAGTTTGATAATTAAGACACCATATTTCCGCCTTTTTCTGTTCAGGATAAAAATAAGTCAACTCATCCAACTTATACCTACCTTCACGTATTTTCCTGTAAGCTTTTTGTGTAGTAATATTGTGAATATCAATGTAGGACATCCAACGGTCATTCAGGTAAAATAAGCGTGCCATTCCGTTGGTCGATCCCTCCAATTGGATTTTACAATAAACGTTTTGACCTATTTTATAAAGCCTTCTGTCCGATTTGGTAGTAGCTGTACCAATATTCAAAAATCCCCAGCTAGCTTTGTAATTCAGCGTTTCGCCTAACAACAGCCGATGCACATCGAGTATTGGCTGCCCTGAAATCCCAATGCAGCAGAATGTCAGCAGTGAAATAACTATGTATCTTATCCTATTCAAATTGAATATATCTTAATTTTATACAAACATACAAAGTAATTTAAATTCTCACAATCTAAATACTCATTTAGATCAACTCACTTTGTGTTGTTGACCGGAGGTTGTGGTTTTTGTTTGTACGGAGTTTGAAGCAAAAAAAGATTGGATTTGGCTTTAGCCCATTCATAGCTATTAATCTGCCTCCGGCTTTAGCCAAATATTTTCATTGATGACATTCGCAGTCACATTCTTTCCCTTCAGCTTTTTCAAAAGCTTCTTTTCCCTCTGAGAACGAGAAATAAATCAATACGGCAGCACCAATTATATCGGCATACACAAAACCGGTAAACTGATAAATCAAGCTCGCTGCCAACAACATCACCGACATATAAATACAAACTTTTGTGCAATTACTGTCAGCAATAATTGCTTCGGAATTCAGTGCTTTGCCCACCTTTTTCTTGGCTGCAACCAGCCACAGCATTACTGCTATAGAAATCAACGAAATAATTAAACCAGGAAGGGTTGTTTCCTGTTTGTGATGCTGTACCAGGTTGAGGAAAATTCCAGCAACAAGACCCACTGAAAAGAGATAAAACGAAACTCCCGTGATATTCAGCGCAGTAATTTCAAATTTGGTTTTTGAACTATGAGGATTTTTCATGATGCGAAGTACCATTATCGCAATTCCAATACCCGAAACCACTTCAATAAAACTATCAACACCAAAGCCAAAAAGTGTCAATGTTTCGTCGGCAAATCCAAAGGCGATAGAAACCAACCCTTCTACCAAGTTGTAGAATATTGTGAATAGGCTTAAGAAATAAGCCCGTCGGTATAATTTGACTTCATTTAACATTTCTTATATGTATCAGTATATTTCTATCACCGCACTCACGATGATTTTATTATTACCTTATATTTAGAAATTTGTGAGTCTGAAGCGAAAGTCTCCATTGGGGATGTTTTTTCACGTATTCAATGCAAAACTCTACATTTTCGGCACTAATTTCAAACCGTTTCTTTTCCTCACCTACAAACAATGGACTGATAAAATAGTTATCAGCTTGAGGCAAGTCTGAAATCTCAGGTAAGGTCTCTCCCACTCCAACCGGATAACGGAATTCATTGACGTGTTTAAAATTCTTCTTTAAAATATCCGGACTTACTTTCGGACTGCACGAAATATACTGAATACGAGTCGGAACAGGGTTTGAGCCGTTTGTTTCAATACAATTATAAAATCCCGAAAAATGCTCCAAAACCTCGTCGGTAAGCTGTAAAGTAGGTTCACCACCGGTCCATATTAATAAATTATGGGGGTAATCTTCGGGATCAGAAAGCGAATTTACTTCGACAAGCACTTCTGCTACAGTCATATCAGTACCGACAGACCAATCGGTATCGCAAAACCAGCAGTTTCTATTGCAATGCGATAGACGAACGAAAACAGCCGACTTTCCCGTATTGGCACCTTCTCCCTGTACGGACTGAAAAATCTCCACCACTTTCAGCATAGCATCCAAGCCAGAATCAGGCTTCATAGCGGCAATTTGTTTTGGAAGTTTCGCTCATTTCTATTGCAAAAAGCAATGGGAACTGAGGCTTGAAGGTATCATAAATGTATTTACTCATGATCTCTACAGATGTCTGAAAACCGAAAACATCATTCAGATTGCGGTGATCGAGTACATCTTTCACCCAGTCCGAAATAGGTTTAAGGTCGTTGTAATCCTGTACAAAACCCTCAACATTCGGACTTTCGGCACGCAAAAAAACCCTGATAACGTAATTGTGACCGTGCAGTCGTCCGCAGGGATGACCATCGGATAAGCCAAACAACTGATGACTTGCCGAAAAATGAAATTCTTTGGATATAGTAAACATAGTGTGAATGAAGTCTTTTCTATTAGTTTGCAAAAGTAGCAAATAAAACTCTTTTGTGAAACAACTAAGAGTAGAGCAATGTTCTGAATAGCCAGTAAGACTTCTTATTGTCACAAATTTGTAAAAAGTAAAAACTTTATTAATAGAAAAATAGTCAGAAGTCGTTTTGAAATTATAAAAGCAAGTGATTTGATTGATTTTTAATTGAATGTCGGCAAATTTGAATAATTTCTTGCGTACCTCAAATGTTGTTCTATATAGTTTTCATCGTACGACACCTTCACGTCTGTAATTTCACCCTTATCATTCTTTACAAGTTTGTAAACCGGATTTACAAAACCTTTGTATGGTGCAAGGTTAAGTTTTTTGTAACGGACAAGTATTTCTGTATGAAGTTTTTGATCCACCTGTACTCCATAAGTTTCTACTAGTTTTTTCCCACCTTCAAAATCTCCGGTTGATTTAATTCGTTGTATTTCAGCCAATAAGTTTCCAAACAATTCCCGCACTTTAAGGTAATTGTTAACAACTACAAAAGTCTCTCCGGTACGTTTTACTATTTCAACAGCTTTTGTAGCTTTTGCACGCTCATAAACCCAAGAAGCAATCAGCTGCCGATTGCGCATGTGTGCTTCCTCAATGTTTTTGCCCGGCTGAATACGGGTGAGCTGCGTCAGCAACCCATTCATCATAAACTGATAATATTCGGCTTTGTATGCTTCTTTATCAGGCAACAATCCAAGTTCAACCACTTATGGATCAGCCATATAATACAAACCAAACAAGTCGGCACGGGCTTCCTCGATGGTTGAGCCGTAAGCTTTCAGCGCATCAGGGTCAATACCCGGCAGAAGCTTCCCTGAGCCATGTCCGAGACATTCGTGCAGGTCGGTATGCAGGTTGTTGGTGAGCGAAGCAAAGTCTTTGGCACGTTTACGTTCAGTATCGCTCCACATAAACTCTTCGGCAAAACCATTTCCAAGCGAAGCCTGATCGTAAGCTTCGGTAATATTTTCTATAGTAACTGATTTAGACCCATATTCGTGACGAATCCAATTGGAATTTGGCAGATTGATGCCAATAGGCGTGGCGGGATAACAGTCGCCTGCCAGAATAGCTGCTGTAATTACTTTGGCCGAAACACCTTTTACCTTTTCCTTTTTGAATTTCGGATCTATTGGCGAATGGTCTTCAAACCATTGTGCATTAGCACTGATTATTTCAGTACGTTTGGTAGCTTCTATGTTTTTGAAATTCACCATCGATTCCCAACTGGCTTTCATACCCAGCGGATCGCCGTACGATTCAGTAAAACCATTTACGAAATCAACCTGTGAGGCTATATCCTTCACCCATTTAATGGAATATTCATCATACGTTTTCAGATTTCCGGTAACGTAAAAGCTAATCAGCGAATTGATTACTTCTTTCTGCTTTTCATTTTCAGCTACAGTAGCAGCTTTTTCCAGCCAACCCACAATTTTCAGGATAGACTGGCTGTACAGTCCGCCCACTTTATAGGTTTTTTCAACCAAAAATCCGTTTTCCTTTACCAGTTTGCTATTCAGTCCGTAAGAAATGGGGGAACTGTCATTTGGATTCTTCATTTTACCATAAAATGCTTCCACTTCAGCCTGAGTAACTCCGTCGCCATAATAGTTATTAGCTGAAGTTTTGATTAAATCCACACCTGCAGCTTGATTGGTGTGTTTTGGATAAACTGTTGGGTCGAAAATAACTGGTTCCAACTTCTTAATCAGATCATCAACTTTTTCACCGGGTTGAAGTAAAGCCGCAATGCATTGCGGCTCTACAGACCGTAACGCCGTTTCAAAAAACTTTTCCGAAAACTCCGGAATAAACTTATCTTCTGAATAATGGTGGTGTATACCAGTTCCCATCCACACCCTTTTCAGGTAGGTTGTCATACGCTCAAAATCTACAGATTTACGATCGCCCTGATAATTCAGATAAATAGCTTCGAGCGTGCGGCGAACGCAAAGGTTGTATTTATTGTTTTGGTCGTATAGAATATCATGTCCTTCTAACGCTGCTTCGGTGAGGAAATAAACCAGTTCCTTTTGCTTCAAACTTAGTTTTTCAAAATCAGGAACACGGTAACGCAGAATCTCAATATCTGCAAAACGATCAACCGAATATTTAAAATCTTCCATCTTAGGTGTGGCTGTTTTTTCAGCGCCACAGGCCATCAACATACTTGTCATAGCAATTATTATTAGTTTTTTCATAAATACGAGTTATACAAATATTAAACGAATTATAGGAATTTTTGTTTTGAAAGTACAAAAAACAAACAATGTTTTAAAATGTATGTCCACCACGATTAAAACAAAGAGCCGAAAAAACGGTTTATTTCTCCAGAACCACTTTGACTTTCCGGAGCATTCCGTTTTTGGAATAAATGTTGAGCATATAAATTCCGGCAGGGAGGTAGCTCAGATTAGTTTGAGTGTCATAAAATTGCGCCACCTTCCTACCCATAACATTGTAAACATCTGCGCTTTGCATATTATCTACTTTTAAAATCAAATTTCCCCCGGTGGGATTGGGATATACAATTGTGTTAGAAACACTGACAAAAGGAACTGAACTTACAACTCCAAAAGCGGGTTTTCCTGCTTCTGACCAGGCATTGAATATCAGTTCGGCTAATGTATGTGAAGCATTTCGGAAGAGACGGGTTGTAAAAGCGGTTTTATTCCATAACGCACTAAAATATGATGTTGAAGTTGTATTTCCAACCAAATTTGTTGCATAAGTATCAGCAGCTAACACGCTATCTACATAATGATGATTGGCGTAGATATAATTAAATATATAATTCCTCACATTACTGATTAAATGTACTGAATCGCCACTAAAATTGCTCAGTTGTGATTGGTAACTATATACCATATTACTTTCGTAGCGCGAATGGATGCCATTATTCCCTGTTTTTTGACCATCATAGTTGGCACTAATATGCAACGGCATGTGACCATCAGCCACATAATGTCCCAAATCCGAAGCATCGAGCATGGCTTTATGCCACAAATGTTTGATAAAATCCGTTTTCAATGTATCATACATGTTTTTGGTTGCCCACGGCAATGTTCCGTTGGAAATTACAAAAGATGAATTATGTATTTTAATAATTGAATCGTACGTGGAAGCTATACGTCCGGTAGAAATAAATTCAGAATAATTTTCAATATCCAAAAAATGTTTCGGACTTTCATTTGTATCAGTACTTTTGCGGGTGTCGGCATCTGAAGCATGATCAGAAAGCGAATCAGACCACAACCGAAATGAGCTCATTGAAGCTGGAAACGAATCCGGACATTTGCTGTTTATAATGCGATGCCCCACACTGCCCCAGCTAACCAGAAACATACAGACCATAACTACAAGGATATATATATAGATAGATTTTAGCATAAGAATCATTTTGTTTATTGTAAAAGTTTGAAGTTGATAAAGTTAGCTAACAATCTACAATTGACTACTTTTAATCCAATTTTTGTATAAAAATTCAGAACGACAAAGATAAACAAAACAAGCAACGTACCAATACTGCAAAAAAGATTTTATAAAAAATATGCAGGTGTGAAAGCAGGGAATATGAAACTGACCAAAATTGTTTTACTTCTTATTCTTTTTCGTAAATTTCAAAAATATTACTCACCAGTATAAGACAAAATCCTATGAAGCCATCACACACAAAAAAAGTTTATCTCTGTTTGAACTTTACCTACACCAATTATATGAATCTCGCGATAAACATCATTGTGTTTATCAACTACCACTATACTAGTTGTTCCTGAACGATTTTTCTATTTGCGAATAAACATACTCGAAAATACACCTTTTTGAGTTTTCGCCACCAAAATGAGTGGCGCAAATTTATAATCAACTAATTTACAAAACACAGATTACAAAACTGTCAAAGTCAGGAAAGTATGCATAAACTGGTTACATTGAATCCAACGACTAGAAATGTTCAGCATACTTGATTATCTGGAAAGAAAAAACCTCTTACTGCATTTTGCTGAAAGAGGTTGTCTAAGTTATTAATCCCTATTTGGAATCCGGTATCAACATTTGATATTTAATTCATTAAGTACAACCCGGATTTTTTCGTACGTTTTAATTGTATTTGGCACAAGAGGCAATCGTAACTGATTTTCAACCATTCCCATAACTGCTAACATACTTTTAACGCCGGCAGGATTTCCTTCTACAAAAAGTAATTCAATCAGTTCTGTGAAACGGTGGTGAATCTGACGTGAACTTGCATAATCGCCCTCAAGAGCTAACCGCACCATACGGCTGAATTCTTTTGGGAAAGCATTACCAATCACCGAAATGACTCCAACAGCACCCAACGTTATCAATGGAAAAGTGATGCCATCATCCCCCGAAATAACCATAAAATCTTTCGGTTTGTTTTTAATTATATCATCAATTTGAGTAAAATTACCCGAAGCTTCTTTTATTGCACAAATTATTGGAAATTCTTTTGCTAATCGGAGAGTAGTATCCGCAGTCATATTGACACCAGTACGACCCGGCACATTGTATAAAATAACAGGCACCGGACTTGCTTTTGCGATGGCAGCATAATGCTGATAAAGACCTTCCTGCGAAGGTTTGTTATAATATGGTGTAACCGATAAAATTGCATCAACACCATGGAAATCTGAACGTTGAAGTTTTTCAATCACCGCTTTGGTATTGTTACCACCCACTCCGAGTACAACAGGCAAGCGTCCAGCATTACTCTTTAAAACAAAATCAGTAATTTCCTGTTTCTCAGTTTCTGATAATGTTGGAGTTTCAGCAGTAGTTCCACATACTACAAGGTAATCAGTACCATTTTTTATCTGATGCTCGACCAAAAGTGCCAATGCATCAAAATCAATTGTTTCATCGCTCTTAAATGGGGTTATAAGCGCAACACCCATTCCTGTCAGTTTATTATTAATCATCGGTAAAAAATACAATTTGGATGCAAAAGTACGGTTTTAATCTGTACTTTGTACACTTTTCAGGTAAAAAATTATCTGATCATACACGTAAGTTTCATCAACCAGAGATTCAAAAGGTTCGTCATTTTCTGTTTTTTCAGGAGGTGTCATCAGGGTTTCTACATCCAACACAAAATCATATATATTTAGATATGATTTATGAATTCCTATTTTAAAAATTGCCTTTGTATAAACAGCTATGTATTGCATAGGTATTAAAGGCTTTAGAGTCAAATCAAGTAACAAATCATACTCGTTATTCTCAAGTTCATTTAAAAATGAAACTTGTGGTTTGCGAAAAAAATCTGTTTGTTGGTTATTTAAAATTCTGAAATCAGGAAAGATAGCTGTGTTGACAATTTTTTTATCAATATAGCCCCAAGCCGATACTTTTTTACCATCCTGTTGCAACGAACTGATAATCTTACGAATTGGTGAATTTTTTTCAGAATAATCACTTTCAAACAAAATAAGTACGGTTCGAGCTTTATCGTAAGTAATAAATCTTCTTTCACGGATTAACGTTTGTAGATATAATTCAGCCCGTTTATTAAACAGGTAATTGTATAATTTATTGAAAGTAAATATCTTATTCATAAAGAATTGCAATTTAGTTTTATTCTTCTGATTTTGTTTCACTTATCATCGAAAGAAACGTATCTTCATCGATGATTTTCACACCAAGATTTTCTGCTTTTTTCAATTTCTCCGGGCCCATATTTTCACCGGCTAAAATAAATGAGGTTTTAGCTGAAACACTTCCAACATTCTTGCCACCGTTCATTTCAATCATAGCTTTATATTCATCGCGCGAATGTTTGGCAAATGTTCCGCTTATAACAACGGATAAACCAATCAATGCATCACCATGCGACAGTAGCTTTTCTTCAGAAAGACTCATTTGTAAACCTGCAGATTTTAAACGACTTACAGTTTCTACATTCAATGAATCTGAAAAATATTGAACTACACTTTGAGCTATCCGTTCACCGATTTCGTCAACCGCAACCAAATCTTCCAATGTTGCACATTCTAACGCTTCGATATTTTTAAAGGCATAAGACAGCTTTTTGGCAATGGTTTCGCCGACAAAGCGGATTCCTAATGCAAAAACCACGCGTTCAAACGGCACTTCTTTCGACTTTTCAGCACCAGCTTGTATGTTGTAAGCCGATTTTGTTCCTAAACGCTCCAATCGTACCAAATCAGGAATTTTAAGGCTGTAAATATCGGCAATATTTTGTAATAAACCATTCTGGTATAGCAAATTTATTGTTTCGCTACCTAAACCATCGATGTTCATGGCTTTTCGACTCACGAAATGTTCCATTTTTCCCTTTATCTGAGGCGGACAGGTATTTTCGTTCGGACAATAATGGGCAGCTTCGCCATCGAACCGAACCAAAGCAGCACCACATTCAGGGCAAACCTTTAAAAATTTCACTTTATCTCCAATCAAAAATCGTGCATCTTTGTCAACAGCAGTAATTTTGGGAATAATCTCGCCACCTTTTTCCACGAAAACCATATCACCGATATACAAATCGAGTGATTCGATAATGTCGGCATTATGCAGCGAAGCACGTTTCACCACCGTTCCCGAAAGTTGCACGGGATCAAGATTGGCAACCGGAGTAATCGCCCCTGTCCTACCCACCTGATACGAAACTGAATTCAATCGAGTAACAGCTTTTTCTGCCTGAAATTTATATGCAATAGCCCAGCGAGGCGATTTGGCTGTAAAACCAAGATTCTTCTGCTGGCTTAATGAATTCACTTTTATAACGATTCCATCAGTTGCCACCGGAAGGTTTTTACGTTCCAAATCCCAGTAATTGATAAATGCCGAAACTTCTTCAAGCGATTGGCAGACTTTGGTAGCATCGGATATTTTGAAACCCCACGAACGGGCAGCAGCCAGATTTTCAGAATGTAAATCAGAAGGCAGATTCTCGCCCAGAAGGTAATAAAAATAACCATCCAACTTGCGGCTGGCCACAACCGTTGAATTCTGTAGTTTCAATGTTCCCGAAGCGGCATTACGCGGATTGGCAAAAAGCTGTTCTTCCTGTGCCTCACGCTCGCGGTTCAGTTCGTCAAAAACTGCCCAGGGCATCAGAATTTCACCCCGAATCTCAAACTTATCTGGGAAATTACCTTGCAACCGCAACGGAATGCTTCGGATTGTTTTCACATTGGCAGTAACATCATCACCTTTTTCACCATCACCACGGGTCACGGCTCTAACCAGCAAACCCTTTTCGTAAGTAAGCGAAATGGAAGTTCCATCATATTTTAATTCGCAAACCAGTTCAAATTCTTCATTCAGTCCTTTTCGGGTGCGTTCGTAGAAATCCTGCACTTCGCCTTCGGAATAAGTATTTCCGAGCGAAAGCATAGGATAAACATGGGCAACTTGCTCAAAACCGCTAACAATATCACTTCCAACACGCTGTGTAGGCGAATTAGGATCAAAAAACTCCGGATGAGCAGCTTCAAGTCCCTGAAGTTGCTTTAATTTGTCATCAAATTCAAAGTCGGAAATAGTGGGCTGAGAAAGCACATAATAGTTATAATTATGTTGCTCCAGTTCGCGACGAAGATTTTCAATCTGAGTTTTCATGAGTTAATACCTGCCAAATCGTTTATAGTTTGCAAAAATAAGAAAAAATATCGAGGCAGGACGCGGCTTTCAGGAAACTTAATGAATAATTTTAAAGGATTTTCTTTACCCATTTAAAGAACTTAAACGGTACATATTTCACTGGCAAATCAAACCATGTAGGTGAAGTGACAACAGCCCGGGCATTGCTGAAAGCCATAAAACTTTCACGACCATGATAGTTGCCTATCCCACTGTTTCCAACACCTCCAAAAGGTAAATGATGGTTGGTAATGTGCATGAGCGTATCATTTATACAAGCACCGCCCGATGTAGTTTCCATAAAAACAGTTTTTGATTGGCTCTTTTTTCCAAAAAAGTAAAATGCAAGGGGTTTTTCGTGTTTGTTTATGTAATCGATTACCGTTTCAATCTTTTTGAAAGTCATTACAGGAAGAATTGGTCCGAAAATTTCTTCCTGCATAATTGGATAATCGGGCTGAACATCATCTATAATTGTTGGTGCAAAATACCTGTCGGTATCATCAGTTTTTCCACCAAAAACAATATCGCCATGCAACAATAGTTTTTTCAACCGTTTCATGGCATTGAGATTAACTATACGAGGAAAATAAGCACTTTCCTGTGGATTTTCACCAAACCATTTGGTTATATTTTGTTCAATTTTTGTCAGAAGTTCAGCTTTAACCGACTCATGCACAAATAAATAATCAGGTGCAATACAGGTTTGTCCGGCATTAATCATTTTACCCCAGACTATCCGCTTAGCAGCTATATCAATATTTGCACTGGCATCGACAATGCAGGGACTTTTCCCGCCCAATTCGAGCACAACCGGTGTAAGATATGCTGCAGCAGCTTTCATCACGGTTTTACCCAAATCGGGGCTTCCGGTAAAGAAAATCACATCGAACCGTTGTTCGAGCAACTGACTATTCACTTCTCTCCCACCCTGAACAACTGAAATATATTCTATTGGAAATGTTTCGTGAATCATTTCTTCCATCACTGCAGCAACTGTTGGCGTATAAGGCGAAGGTTTCAACACGGCACAGCAACCACCCGAAACAGCTCCAACCAAGGAATTCATCAACAACTGAAACGGGTAATTCCAAGGAGCAATAATGAGTGCTACTCCCAACGGTTCGTAAATTATTTTGCTCGACGAAGGTAATAAATGAAGTGGAGTAGCCACTTTTTTAGTTTTTGCCCAATGTTTCAGGTGTTTAATATGATTATTAATTTCCTGAAGTACAATGCTAATCTCAGTCAGATAGGCTTCTTCAGCCGATTTGTGTAAGTCCTGCCAAAGAGCATCAGTAATTTTCTGTTCGTATTGCTGAATGCCTTTTTTGAACTTCCTGAGATTATTAAGTCTGAAATTCAGGTCTTTTGTTTCGTTTGTCGCAAAGTAATCGCGATGAACCTGTATCAATGATTCAATAGCTGCGGCTGAAGTATTTTCCATAATATCAGTTATTTTCGTCCGGTGAAATGATCCATGGTTTTGTAGATTTGCAGTATATTTCCTGCCACCCAATCGAATAGTCGGATGGACAATAATCCCTGACAAAGTCGAATAAAATGCATGCTAAATGGCATACTTATTATTATCCGGTTTCGCTCTATTCCACTGATAATCTGAGCTGCCACTTTTTCAGGTTTGAGTATCGGAATCAGCGATTTCACTCCGGCAAACATACCCGTATTGATATAATAAGGCGTCACGGTTGATACTTTTACGTTTGTTTTACGAAACTGCATTTCCAACCGCAAACTATCCGACCATCCAATAACCGCCCATTTGCTGGCTGCATACACCGACATGCGTGGATTAGCAATAAATCCGGCCGAAGATGCTATGTTGCAAATATGACCTGAACGCTGAACAATCATTTGTCCCAAAAATTCAGCTGTAACATACATCGGTGCACTGGCATTGATATCCATGGTACGTTGTATTTCAGCGGTAGTATGTTCGTCGAAGTACTTTCCAACCACAATGCCGGCATTATTTATCAGAATATCAACTGTACCAAGTTCATTTCTGACCTTTTCAGCAGTGCTTTTTATTTGGTCAATATCCGAAATATCGACAATATAAGCCGTTACTTTTCCAAGTTTATTAAACTCATTAACAACTCCATCAATCGACAACTGATTAATATCCCATATAATTAACTCAGCACCTTTTTCGAGAGCCATGCGACCCATTATTTTACCAATTCCTGACGCCCCACCAGTAATAAGTACGCGTTTGTTTGTTAATCTGCTCATTGTATTGAATTTGGTTGTGACATTAATATGCAAATATATAAACTTTTGGGAACCAATGATTCATTTTTTAAAACAAAATAATCTGAGCCAACACTTTGAATATCGTAACTTCAGGAACAATTTCTTGAAAACTCCCAACTTAAAATTCAAACGGACAGACAAAAGTGTTAGCAAACGAAACAAAAGTGTTCAAAACCATCTCTCTGCAGTGCTATTTTTTCAACCTTCAGAAACTATAAAGAAAACCTGATAGATGACTCCCGAAATTCAGAGCAGAATTTCGGGAGTCATGTATTTGTCTATTTTGTATCACTTTACACCTTCGGTAGTCATGTGCACACGTTTTATAGTGCCATCTCTGTTGTAGTACAGCCAGTCAATGCAAACTGAGCGGTGAAAACTGCTTCCACCCTCATCGGCACCACCGTTGTGATATACAAAGTACCATTGATTTTTGAATTGAACGATAGCTTGATGATTGGTATTGCTGTTTCCGGCAAGTTCGTTCAGAATTCCTTTGTATTCCCATGGACCTGTTATTTTTTTACTCATGGCATACACTATTTTTTCAGGAAATTCAGAGGCATACGATAAATAATACCAGTTGCCATTTTTATGAATCCATGGAGCTTCGGTATAGCGCGGCAGGTTAGGAACTGCAACGATAGGGCCAATGGTATCAATCATATTTTCCTTCAGTTTCACGTAATAACATTGTGTATTCCCCCAAAACAGATAAGCCTGTTGGTCATTGTCGATAAATACGGTTGGATCAATATCGTCCCAACTTATACGAGTATATTTGGTGGTTAAATCGTTGGTAATAATGGCTGAACCTTTGGCATCTTTAAACGGCCCTGTAGGACTGTCAGAAACAGCCACGCCAATTGCTTTTCCATGAATTGCGCCATGTTCCACCGCCACATACCAGTAAAATTTACCGTTGCGTTCAATCACCTGTGAAGCCCATGCATCTCCCCTCGCCCAGGCAAAATCCTTCACTTTCAAGGGAGTTGGATGTTCTGTCCAGGTTTTCATATCGTCCGACGAGAATACACACCAGTCGTTCATCACGTAACGTTCCTGTTTTTTCGGACACATATCATGACCGGTGTACAGGTAAAACCGGTTTTTGTATACCATAGCAGCCGGATCGGCAGTGTATTTGTAACGGATAATGGGATTTCCGCTGCTTTGAAACGTAGTGTCGCGGGTTACTTCCTGACTTAATGCACTAAACAAGCTAACAATACTCAATAATGAGATTAATATTTTTTTCATGTTAAAAGGGATAAATTATTTAGACTTCAAAGATAACCCAAAGCACAGATTTATCAAAAGCTAATAAGCATATTTGGATTTTTGTCCAACAAATTGAGAATATTGTCCTGCATTTTTATATACTAATTGCGGTTCTATCATAATTATATACAAGCTTTGTTTAAGTTATTGGGAGTTTTAACTCGAAATTTTGTCATCCATGGATGACTGACCCAACGAAAGGATGAACAGCCATTCATCCATGGATGACCGACCTAACGAAAGGATGAACAGCCATTCATCCAAGGATGACTGATCCAACGAGAGGATGAACAACCATTCATCCCTGGATGAATGGTTGAACGAGGGGATGAACTGTCATTCATCCAAGGATGCTGATGTAGCGTATACAATGTGTAAATTAGTATGGGTAAGTGATTAAACTAAACTCCCGAAATTCAGCACTTGAATTTCGGGAGTTTAAATAGTAAATAGTCAATGACTAAATGGTAAATGACTTTATTTTTTCCACAAATGATTCATATCTTCCAATGTTTTTCCTTTGGTTTCGGGAACCATTTTCCAAACAAACAAGGCCGAAAGAACAGACATTACACCGTAAAGCACATAGGTAAATGTTATGCTGAATGCTTCCAACGAAGGGAATGTAGCCGATACGATAAAGTTAGAAATCCACTGAGCCGCAACGGCGATAGCAATGGCTTTTCCACGAATCGTATTCGGGAAAATTTCTGAAATAAGTACCCAACAGATTGGTCCCCATGACATCATAAACGAAGCTGAATAGATAACGATAAAGATAAGTGTACTTACACCGATAATCTTGAGATATGCCAATAGACCAATGGCAAACATACCAATAGCCATACCCACCGAACCGATAATCAACAACGGTTTACGTCCGAATTTATCTACCGTAAAGATAGCTACCAACGTAAATACGATATTGATAAAGCCCATTATTACTGTTTGATACATAGCAGCATCATTACCGAATCCAAGCCCTTTGAAAATGGTTGGAGCATAATAAAGTACCACGTTGATACCTACTGCCTGTTGGAATACAGAAAGAAGGATACCAATAACAAGCACTTTCCATCCATAAGCCAATACTTTTTCAACTGTTTCGTGTGCCGATTCTTTGATTTCAGCTAAAATCTCTTTGGCTTTATTAGAACCATTGATTTTACCCAGAATATGCAGGGCTTTTTCTTCGTGACCAATCAAAGCCAAATGGCGTGGAGTTTCGGGAACAAAGAACAGTAACATACCAAAGATAGCTGCCGGAACTGCATTGGATGCAAACATATAACGCCATCCTTCTGCATCAATCCACTGTTGTGGTTCGCCTTTGGTAATGAAATAGTTTACGAAATACACAATGAGCATACCAAAAATAATTGCAAACTGATTCCACGAAACCAATTTACCACGAATTTCAGCCGGTGCAATTTCAGCAATATACATAGGACAAATAGCCGAAGCAAGTCCCACACCAATACCACCAATAATACGGTAAATGTTGAATGCAATCAACACATCAACCGAACCTTCGCCTTTAGTAAAGAAAAAGAATTCGGGATAAGCAGCACCGCAAGCCGATACAAAGAACATGATAGCTGCAAGCAGCAAGGAGTTTTTACGTCCGAGTTTCTCGGCAAAAATACCTGAAACTGCACTACCCAAAATACAACCGATAAGCGCACTGGATACTGTTGCACCATGATAGAATGTAGCCATGCTACCAAAAGTAGCTTCATTCAGATGAAAAACCGTTTTCAATGAATCGACAGCACCCGAAATAACGGCTGTGTCGTATCCGAAAAGCAAACCACCGAGTGTTGCCACCAGGGTTATGCCAAAGATATATAATTTACTTCCTTTTTCTGTGTTCATTTTTTTTAGATTTAAGAGTAAAGAGCAAAGAATAAAGACGAAAGAGCAAAGACGATAAATAAAACTATTTGAAAATTACTTTCAATGGTTTTTCTTACATTCGTTGTCTTTGCTCTTTTATCTTTGCTCTTTTATCTGATTAGATATACATATTTACAATTGCTTCGTAAAGTTCTTGTTTTCCGCTGATTTGTTTAGGTTCGCCATTGGCTTTTGCATATGCGTACACATCTTCGAACGAAAGTTTTCCTTCTTCAAATTCTTTACCTTTACCGGCATCGTAAGAAGCATAACGGTCAGAAACCATTTTCTTGTAAGGAGATTGTTCCAAAATAGCAGCAGCAGCTTCCAAAGAACGAGCCATAACATCCATAGCACCAACGTGAGCGATAAATAAATCTTCGTTATCTGTAGAGTTACGACGGATTTTAGCATCGAAGTTAGTACCACCACCTTGCATACCGCCGCCCTGAAGCACAACCAACATAGCTTGTGTCAATTCAAAGATATCAATTGGGAATT
>CAIKVR010000207.1 GCA_903830915.1 uncultured Bacteroidales bacterium | reverse complement strand
TGCTTTTCCGCTAGTTATATTTAATTTTTGAGCAATTCTGTTCACTATTTTGCCATCAGTTTGTTTTAATTCGTAGATAAGTTCAGCGGCAAAATCCGTGGACAATTCATTACGAATATGCGTTTTCAGATTCACCAGAGCACTTTTATCCGAAACCTTATCGTACGAAATGAAAACTCCGCCACCGGCCACTTCATTTTCGTAATTGGGGTCGGTAATGTGTACGTTGTTTGTTGCAATTAACCAGCAATCACGGTAAATGCCGCCAAAATAACAGAAGTCTAACACATTCTGTGCCTTTCCCGGCGCATAGCTTGGGTCATCGTTGTTATCAGTCATAACGGCAATCACATTGTCTTCGCCCCATTTCAAGTCATTTGAAATATCGGCAATAACAGGCAAATATCCTCCAACATGTTCGGTTAGCAATTTTCCGTTTACCCACACTTTGCATTTGCCCATTACGGCTTCGAAATGCAGAAAAAGTTTTTTTCCTTTCAATGCCATATCCGGTGTGAAATGTTTGCGATACCAGGCAGGTCCCTGATAATTAATACTCCCGCTTGCATCCTTTGGCAGGTATTCCAGTCCGTGCGGGACTGAAACCACTTCCCATTTGCTGTCGTCGAAATTTACTGATTCGGCGTTTTTGACATCCGTTTTTACAAACCGCCATGCCACATTCATGGAATAAGCCGTACGTCCGGTTCCTGCCAATTGATAAAATCCGGCAGTTGAAAATTGAGGCTGATAAGCAGCTGACAATGATAAAATAATGCTTAAAGCAGCAAAAAGAATTGAGAATCGTTTCATGTGTTTTGATTAATGTAAATTGTGTTATTTTGTTCCGTTCACAGCAAAATAATAAATCTGGCATGCTGTGCCCATACTTTCTTTGTTTTTATCTTCAGACATTCTCAGTATTAGTGTGTGATTTTTGTTTTTCAGATTATTAGCCAGAATATGAAGCCAGGGAATATACAGGTTTTTACTCCATCTGGTAAATAAATCCAGTTTTTTGAAATCTCCGCCATCAATACTAAATTTCACGATTCCGGCATTCGGACCGCAAACACAATAAATACCAACATCAGTGCCTTCAAACTGAAATGAGAGTTCTGACTCCGGATCTAACGCCTCCAAAATTCCAACGTTTGTAAACCTTACTGCAGCAAGTACTTTAGGCATCCATGGATTTTCGTACAACCAACCGTTTTTGATTCTTGCTTCACGCGGATCAACCAACGCTCCATTAAAATAACTAAAATCATCCAGTGGTTTGGTTGGAATATTATGTGGCTCCAATATTGTCTTCGTATTGGTTTCTGACCACATTTTATCCAGCAATACCTTCATCGTTGCAGCATAAAACCGTTGTCCGAAGGGTAATGGATGTGTACCGCCAAACTGTTTCCAGTCAAACTCACCGGCTTTCATCCGTTCAGCAATTTCCTGTGCCTGATTGATGGACGGAATCTGGTAGTATTCGGCCACTTTTTCATGATTCAGAATAACACCGGGTTGTTTTCCTGCATTTAAGATTGGGATAAACGGGTCATAAATAAAATGTTGCATCACAATATCCATGTTCGGATTACTTAGTAATGCCTGACGCACTTCGCCTTCCATGCCACGGATTTGAGCTATTGAATCGAATCCGTTTGTATCATCATTCACTGCCGCTTCCACGAACAACAAATCAACCTTTCCGTTTTTAAACACATCTTTCTTCATACGGAATGCACCCGGCGTAGAACCTGTTGAACCAATTCCCGCTTCAATAAAATCGAATTTTGTATCCGGAAATCGTTTTGTCAGATATTCCATTATCTGATTATGCCAACCCTTCATGGCTGTAATAGAGCCACCTAAAAACGCCACTCGCCCAACTTTGTCTTTATCGAAAATAAGACGTGAGTTGTTTAAATTTCCGCGGAAATTAATATGCTGCCTTTGCTTATAAATAGCTGTTTGTCTGTTGATTGTATCGACAAAAACGGTTTTCTCCTGTGAAAATGCAGCAGTTAAACTGACAAGAACAATACAACTAATTAAAAGTCTTTTCATTCAATTATTGTGGATGTTAAATAATAACTTTTCGTGTAAATGTCTGACTATCACTTTTCAGATGAATCAAATAAGCACCATGCACAAAATTAATTGTTAGAACACTAGTTACAGATTTATCCATAACGAATCCCTGTATAGTTTTTCCATCAAGACTTAAAATCTGACCGGTCGTATTGCTCCAACCATCTACAGGCAATGAAATTGAAATTTCGGTTGGAGTAGCTATAATTTTCGGGTCTGATGCCTTTTGAATTGTGTCAATGGCTGTTGTATCAAGTGTTATTAATGCATCTGTTGTGAGTCCGTCCTTAAGCAAGTACTGGATGGTGGTAACATTATTCAGCTTGCTAATCACACTTACATTTGGAGAAACAGGATTAGCCAGTGACCAGTTGCCTTTCAGTTTTAGTTGTACTGTGTTTGTATTGCTATAACTCCACCAGGTTTGATCACTATACAAACCATTATCAATAAAATCCAGGTCAGGGTAAGCCACCGATAATTTCTTTTGAGTACTGCTCAGGGTTTTCAATATAAATACACAGGGTTTGCTGACGCTGATTACATCTTTCAGGTTAATATTCGAACCAGCATTGATAACTGCTGCTGCATAGCTATTGTTGCTTACAGATTCTACAGCATGAAGTTTATCAGTCATAGCCAGAACTGTAACTGGTGGAGCTGATCCCTGCATTTGAGCATCAAAATTCAGCATTTCAGTTCTCGAAGTATTCAGTTTCATAAAGTACGAATAAGTTACATTTTTGGGGCCAATACCATGATTTAACCAGGCTGTAGCTAATGTTCCGGTTACAGTGGCTGTATTCGTCCAGTTTTTATTACTCTGTGAGATACGCGAAAACCGCAGATTCTGCTCTACGGGTATCCAGTATCCAACCTTATGACTGTTCATCAGCCAGGAGGGTGAATACAGGTAGTTGGCAGCATTGTAAGGACTTGTGGTTAAACCTTTGTTATCAATATAGGTTGAATCGGTAGTGGAAACTGCATCCTGAAACAGGGTTGTAATGGTAGAATCTGAAACTACATTATTAGAGATATTACTTCCCAGACACACAATGGTATTGTCGAAGCAGAAATAACTTTTATTGCCGGTAAAGGATGCCAGACCTGAACTGTTATTTGGGTATGACGGTATTTGCATGGTAAAAACACCGTTTCCGTCCTGCATCACTCCACCCACAAAAGTATTAGCGGTTCTGAAATAATAGGATTCTTTACAGATTATCTTCGTAATATCAGCAAAATTAACGGACGTTGTTCCCGGCATTTTACGCCAGTCGTAACCATTTGCACCAAAATCGGATTGTAACTTTGCTGAGCCATACCGAAGCCAGGTGGAACCATTAATTTCCAACATTCCATTGGCAAAATAAGTAATCCAGGGATCATTGGATTGTCTTACAAATTGATATCTGCTGTTGGTTTTTAAACTTACTATCCATTTATCGCGTCGGTGGATAAAGGCCGCACCATAACTGAGTGTTTTGTGCCCGGATGGTTCAGAGTTGGCTGTAAAACCGAGAGCTGACAATTGGTTTTTGGCCTTATTTTCAAAAGCTGAGAACGTATAAACTGCCTGTCCATTGTAGGGCGCAGTGACCTGATTGGCGTATTTGCGCATAAAAGTCTGGCTCATGTAACTATCCGGTACTGTTCCTCCGTTGTATTCTCCGGCAAGGGCCATATAAGCGAATCTGTCAACCGATTCCTGCGTATTGCCACCATAATCATATGGCATTCCACCTTTGCCCGAAAGCGTTACCGGAACGATATTATTCAAACTTCGCATATCCTGTGCCTTAAGCAAATCATATACAAGTTGGTAAGCCGGCTGTGTGACCTTAAATTCGGTATTGGACAGCACATAAACAATGCGGGTTGCCCAATGCAAGCCATCCAGCCCGTACTGGTCAATCCAGCCCCAGTGATGATTCAGGGTGCCATCAGGTTTGAATCCATCAAGCACTGTGGGTGAATATTGAAAAACAAAATTGGAAAAATACGAAGAAATAGCCGTCATATCGCGCACCTGCTCGGCTGGGTTGTTGTTCAATAAATTAAAAAGTATCAGGCGGTGGGATGTCAAACGAAAGTAATCCATATCTTCTCCCAATTCACCTGTCCGATAAACCCGGCCTGTATAAAGTCCCATGCCTTTTGCCATGTAGGAATAGGGTAAAAAAATACGATTATAACCTGTATTGGTTTTAAAATCACTGAGTACTTCGGGGGTCAGTCTGCCACTTTGCTGCAATTCGGTTCGCATTAAAAACGTGGCATCGGCAAAACTGACACCATTGTTCCAACTCTCATACATTCCTCCCCTAAAAATTCCAAAATCGAACAGGTCATAAAACAGGGCTAATAAAGTAGCTTTATCTGTTGCGCTCTGTGTATTCCTGTAGTTTCTGGCGATGTCCAGAGCCAAATCGCCAAACACAGCCAGGGTGGTATGATAATCGGGTGTGGAATTATAAATCAGCGAATCAATGCCATTTAAAATACTGCCGTTTCTCACAATATTCCAGGTTTTATAGCGCGTTTGTAAATCTGTCATCGTTGCTGCAGGAACTGTGGCTAGCTGTACATCAGCCGAAACATTGAATGCTTCATCCATATTGACGGCTATTTGCTGAAGTGCAGTTTGTTGCGCAACACTCACATTAACCAGAGTTGTTGGCAGTTTGTAAAGCGAGGGCGAAATAAAATCCTCTTTTCTATCCTCAGGAGCCATCCGTAAAGCTGTCCAGGTGGCATCCGGACAAAGTAATACTTTTCCAAGGTAAACACAACCGGAATTGTTGGGAAAACTGATTCTAATCTGAGTAGGGATGTCCGGTATAGTACCGCTAAGCTTACAGGTATCAAATCCCTGCGATACTGAATTGGTGGAAGCTATCTGATGTACTTTAAACAGATTCCAGCCGGGCTTGCGGGCATTCATTTTATAGCTTGCTTTCACAACACCGTTAAGCAAAAATTCTACTTTCACTGTATCCTGCACATGGTTGGCCGACAAATCTAAAAAAGGCATTAGAAACCAGCCACCCGTATTGATGGACGATGATGCATAATTGTATGGAAAAGTCAGACTTGCCCCCTTACTGTATGTTACAAGCATGGAGGAATCCTGATACACAGCAGTTTTGCTGTATTGAATTGTACAGTTAGTTTTAGCTAATGCTGTCATGGTAGCAGAACTCCATTCGTGCCAAGCACCTAATGCTTTCAGTTGAACCGGAAGAATCAGAATAAAAGCAAAAAACACTAACTGTTTTGTTTTCATAGTTTTAAGTAACTTTCAAAAAAAACAACTACCAATTATCCGTTCTGAACGAAGGCACCGGCAATCCGGTAGTACTGAACAAATAACCTTCTGTTTTGGGGAAATTACTGAATGCATAACGAATGGCAACCGGAAGTTTAACTTTATCGCTTGTAATCTGTATTTTCCTGAAATCGTTGTTCATTTTCATCATTTTAGCCGGATAAAACACTTTATCATTGCCGGCCATCTGAAAACATTCCACATTTTTATCAAAAGTTGTCAGACCATTTTCAGCATTATTGAAAGAAATAGTTATTATGCTATCTTTTACCTCAAAGCTTTTATATGTGGGTGATTTATACTCAAGTCCCTTAAAACCATAGGTTTCTGACAAAGCCCAGCCTGCCAGCCTTTTACTTACCGTTTGTTTTTCGGCGGGATGAATCCAGCCTTCGCTACCAATATCGAGGGTACACACCATGCCTGAATTTGGTATCATTGACATGGCTTTCAGTTGGTCGCGCAGAAAAGCTGTCTGAAGTCCCTTACTATCACCATACGAGTAAGGTGCAATTTGCACATAATAAAACGGAAATGTTCCAACTCCGAAATCGTCACGCCAATTGCCCACCATGGCAGTCAGCAAATCTGCATAATACTGATAATTAGATCTGTTCGATTCGGCCTGATACCAGATAGCGCCTTTAATTGTGTAGTTAATTATCGGGTGAATCATACCGTTGTAAAGATGCGAAGGGCGGTTTTGCTCTCTTAGTTCCTGAGCTGATTGTTTGAGAGGCTCGGGAAATCCGGCTAATGTTTTTTCACTCATCCAGGCTTCTATACGTGTACCTCCTACACTCGAACAAATGATTCCTACCGGAATTTTCAACTTCTGCTGTAAAAGTTTGGCATAAAAATATCCCACAGCACTGAATTTTGCAACTGTTTCGGCATTGGCTGATTCCCATTTTCCGGTACAAGTGTCCTGAGGGCTAGTCATGGGGGCTTTTTTCACTGTAAACAGGCGTAAGTTTGAATTTTCGGCATCAAACAATGCATCGCCCGAACCAATGACAGGCTGTGAAGGAAATCCCAAAACAGGCATCTCCATATTCGATTGTCCGCTGCAAAGCCATACCTCGCCCAACAGAATATTATCCAGTTGTAATTTCTCTTTTCCCATTTCGATTCGTATCGTATAAGGACCACCTGCATCGGCGGTTTTGACCTTTAGCATCCAGTCACCTTTTTCATCGGCTACAGTAGTAAAAACGGTAGTACTCCATCCGGTGCTAATCTTCAGACTTTTTGCAGGCGTGGCTTTTCCCCATAACTTCACTTCGGTATTACGCTGCAATACCATATTGTTACCCAGAACAGATGCTACTTTTAATTCTGCATTTACCGTCAAAGCAATAAAAAACAGACTGACAAAAATTACTAAGGTGCTGATTTTCTTCATAATATTTAATTATTGGCTATTTTCTTTGTAAGGCTGCTTCCCGCTTTTAGTCCGGTTGGCATCTGAAATATAATTTCTTTCTGTGAGTCTCTGTCGCTGATTTTTACTTTTATAGCAGCCGGATTATTGGTTTCGCAAAGCGGATTGGCCAGGGTTAACTCAGCCTTTTGTTCGTTCCAAAGCACAGCACATGGCGCATCCACCGAAATGGATTGCTCTTTACTGATAGTTAACTGACCTGCTGTATAGAAAATAATTTCATTGATTTTCAACAGATTATGGCGAACAGCCTGAATTTCAGGTTTATTTTGCAAAATGCTGACCGGTATTTTAGCTGAATATTTATCTGCATCAACGACATTTACTGTATTGGGTTTTACCAGATAAGCATATTCTGCATTATCGGGGTTGGTACCATGATTGATATTTAAACTGAAGAGGTTACTATCGCACGCCAAAACCAGCTTAGATGCCGGATTCAGGTTAAAATATCCAACTTTTCCGTGCAAAATCCAGCTGGCCGACTTTAGGATTGCTTTATCTTTCAGCATTTTAGTTTTTCCGTTTTCAGAGAATTGAACTTTTCCGACAATATTACACTGATTAATAGCACTGTACACATTGGCTTTGCCGTCGGTTTGATGAATTCCTGCACCCAGACAAACAAATTCATCATCAAAATAAAACCAGGATTTATGAGCTTTCAGCCCCCTACGGTCAAGAATCATTCCGCAAACGCCATAAGTACTGTCGGAGGCACCACCTGCAAAAGAATTGCTATTGCCGGCATTTTCACCCCAGTTGGGGATGGGAAGCGGTACATCATCCTGCTCGGCTGTTATTCCAGGGAATTGACGGTTGTTGATTTTTTTGAAGTAAGCGCGGTTATACTCGTTTCCGTCAACAAAAATATAGTTTGTTCCGTTTCCGGAATAGAAATTAAACTCACCATCGCCATTTCCGGCTTCACTTCCCACCGTGCGTGTTGACGACATACGGGTGCTGACCATATAATTTGTACGGCGGTTAATCATGTAATCAAATCGCCAGAACATGCGATTGCCAGAAAGTGAATTTTCACCTGTAATTCGGCTGCAGGCTTTTTTCAACTCTGCCTTTTTACTGCAATTCAGTTTCTGAATCCGGTCCGTAAGTCCTTTTATCTGGCTGTAATACTGATCGGAACTGTTGTAACGCCCGGAATTATTGGGGTCGTAATTTTTGCTGTAAAAAATCCATTGTACACCATTGATAAACAAATCCTGCAATAAATCGACACCCGGTGTCTGATATTTTGTGCCGTCGCAAAACTCGAGATAAAACATAACCGAATTTACAAACTCTTTTCCATAGTTGGTAAAATATAGCTGCCTGCCCTTTCCACAATGCTGAGCAAACAAATAATCGGGTTGAATGCCTTCAACCGGTTGTATCGTAAGCAATCCGGTCATCTTGTTTTTAAAATCAATCATCTGAGCGTCATTTTCAGTCAGGATACTGGCTGCAAGTGATCCGATGATTATATCCGCGCCATTAGCACCGGTTAGTCTTCCGGCTTCCGAATTCTCATAGCTCCAGCGCAGGTATTTAATGGTTTTATCAAACAGCGCTTTGTCTTTTTTTATTTCCGCTGCCATAAGAATAATACCCTTCGAAAGCTCCTTGGGATATGGAATGTAGCGGTACCACCAATTGGTTGCCGTATTATTTGTTTCAATCCAGAAATTAAGCGATTTCAGATAAGACTTTCTTAAGTCATCGTTATGATAAAAACCGTTTTCGGTGTTCTGATAAGCTGCTGCTAATATAATCAGATTCTGAACATGTTTCCGTGGTGAGCCATCTTTAGCCTGATAGTTAATTACGTCAAATTTACCATCCTGATCCATCTTACTGAGCAGGTTTTCAATGGATGATTTGGTTGGATTAGTCAGGTATTCGCGGTACATCCGGTCATAAATTACCGAAAAATCCGACGCAGCAATATTTGTTGTTTTTCCAATTAGAATAAAGGCAAGGAAAGTCAGTTTAAATAAATACTGTTTCATTATTTTTTCATTTCTATTTTAATAACAGTGTCGTGCATATCGGGTTTTTGAGGCGATTTACTCACTCGAATGAATAAATTATCAGCTTCTTTGTTTCCAAACCATGTTTTATAAGTATCGAGTTCAGCTCCTGAATTAAGCATAAACACATTTTTAACTGCTTTCGAATCAATGCCTTTAGCATTTATATCTCCCAGGTTGGGGTAAAGCCAATGTGCAAAGACCAGATTGTCTTTCTGCGTATACCGTCCCCAATCCTGACGTTTCAGCGGACTGGCACCACAACCGTAAATACTTTCTCCATTTTTTTCCATCCACTTTCCTACTTCTGATAAAATATTTACGCATTCTGCAGGGAAATTTCCGCGTGGATCGGGTCCTACATTCAACAACATATTTCCATTTTTACTCACGCAGTTTACCAGACTATGAATAATCAGCTCGGGTGATTTCCAGTTTTTGTCCTGCTCGCTGTACCCCCAAACCCCATTCATAGTCAGGCAGGTTTCCCAGGGAATTGGGTTGTTGAATTTATCCACCAGCGGAGCTTCGGGAATGCCCTGTTCGGGTGTATCGAAATCTCCGAGTTCACTGATTTGTCTTTTGTCGCCTACCACGCCTGTATTTTCTTCCAGTCGGTTATCCAGGATAATTGTAGGCTGATTGGTTCGAATCATTTTTACAAGTTCCTTCGCTTTCCATTTTTCACCATAATATCCCGGGAATGAATAATCGAACCACATGATATCCAGTTTTCCATAATTTTTGGTCAGTTCTTCAACCTGGCCGTGCATGTATTTCAGGTAGTTATCCCAGTTGAATTTCTGTTTGGCATAGACAGAATCGCCCCGTTGAGGATGATTTCCCACATTCGGATAATCGGGATGATGCCAGTCGATAATGGAATAATATAAACCCACTTTCAGCCCTTCGGCACGGAATGCATCCAAAAATTCGCGAACCACATCACGTCCGCCAAACCTTGTACTTAATTTATAATCAGTAAGTTTACTATCGAACAGGCAAAATCCGTCGTGGTGTTTAGCTGTTAAAACAGCATATTTCATACCGGCAGCTTTGGCGGCTCTAGCCCATTTTCTGGCATCAAAATCCACCGGATTAAAGGCGTCAACGTATTTTTGATATTGTTCTGTAGTCAGTCTTTCGTTAGATTTTACCCATTCGCCACGGCCCGGAACTGCATACGCGCCAAAATGAATGAACATACCAAAACGGGCTTCGCGCCACCATTGGGTTTGTTTCATAACTTCCTGATATCGTGCCTGATACTCTTTCGGTGGAGTTTCCTGAGCCATTAGCCCCTGGGCCAATACAACAAGGACAACTAATAACAATTTTGTCTTTTTCATTGAGTTCATTTTATTGTTTGATTGTCACCGGTTTTCCGCATAAATCGCCCTTTGGCATATCCACCAAAATGATTTTACCGTTAAGTACTATCTGAATTTGCTTAAGGTTTGCATCCATTTGAGGGTCGTTGACAGAAAGTATCTGTTGGTTGGCTTTTGACTCAATCAGGATTATACAGGGAGCTGAAGCACTCAGCACAAGGTTTTTAGCCCTGAGCTGACTATTTGCCTGAAAGAAAACAACTTCTGTTGTTTTATAATCAGTAGATTGAACGGCCTGAATCAGGGTATCGTTTCTCAAAACGCTGAAAGGCATTTTTTCAGAAGGCATTTTCTCGCCGGCAAGAACCACGTAACCGTAGGTGTCGTTCACTACCTGTTGACCATGATCAATCCACAACCGGAGTATGTCAACTGATGCGGGAAGATTTTTCAGCTTTTTATTTTCCTTATTCATTTTTATCCAATCCGTTTTTTTGCTTTCGGATATGAAACGGGCATTTTTTGTAAATTCGGGCAAAATGCTGTAGGCAAATTTGTTTTTCTGAATTACCCAAACCGGCTTGCCATTTTCGATAAAGTTTTGAATTCCCTCTGAAACCGGCTTTGAACGGCCATTGCAGAAAATTTGCACATCTTCTGTCCAGGCTGTCTGGTCGATGGTAGTTCGGATATTTCCATCTATTTCAGGGTGCAGATTGGTTACCCCAGCTCCCAATGCCACAAAATAATCATCCAGCATAAAATAGGATTTATGTGCTTTAACACCATATAGAACTGGGTTTGATATATTATTAGTTCCTTTATCATTCACATTATCTTTATCACTACCATTCATTTTTTCAACTATAAATCCGGCCACTGCATTTACACCACCACTTGTAGCTGCACCGGCAAAGTTAAATTTGCTGCAATAGCCACGCCAGTTAGTAACCGGCTTAAGTTTATCCATCCCATCGCGTGCAGTAACTCCCGGCGTAGCGCTTACATCCCAGGCGCCAAAAACGGAGCGATATTCCAGTCCGTCTCGTTGAAACAAGGTCATGCCATCATCTGTAAAAAAGTTGTATTCGTCAGCCACGTTCAACGCACTTTCGAGTCCATCGCAACGCACCGACGCCATATTAACGAAAATATGATAGCGGTCGGTCTTCTTCATCAAATCATCATTATTGAAAAACCAGCGCGTTCCGGTATAAACCCCATCATTCAACAGATTCATATTTATATTCATGTCATCTCCCTACCTGACAAGTTGCTTCAATTCTGATAATTCGGAAGCAGAAAATGAATCTTTCCAATCGCTTAAGAGCGTATTCAGCATTCCCATGTAGCGGATTGGTTTGGGTTGAACATCATAACGCATACCCGTACGATCAAGCCCTGACAAGTTAAATCCCTTGTAATAATACCAGTTTGAGCCTCTGAAGAAATTCATTAGCGCATCCACATTTTCACGCGAAAGTTTCTTTTCCCAGGGCGATGCTTTCAGCATGTTCAGCATAGCCAGGGCATTGGATGTGCCGTCAATCGGATAACCCCAAACAAGGCTCTGGCGACCGTGTCCCCATCCGGCACCATCGGCGGTAAAGCCTTCAGTCCAAAAAGAAGTGGTGTTTGTATTTTGGGAAGTGGTACTTATAGCTTTTTGGCATACGTCCGACAGCAAATCAATCATTGGAATGGATTTATACATAAATGCAACCGGAAGTAAACTTCTGTATGCCAGGGCATTGCCACCAACCCACCAAACATGATTGCGGAATCGATCCATCTGAACCACATTCTTGTCGGTTTCGTCTTTGCGCAGTGGCTGAGTCCAGGCCTGCAATGAGAGCGCTTTCAACATATCGCAAACGGCCGTCAGTTGTTCGTCTTTATACTTTCCGGATTCCACGTCATCCATCTTTTTCAACAAACAAAAGTAAGTATTCACTGTAGCAGTTGGTATGGCAAAGCACGAAGCATGAAAACGTGGCACCGAATTAGAACGACCCAGCTCCATTTTCCCGTAGTGCAAAATTGCTTTGAGAAAAGCCTTGTATTTCGGGTCATTATCGCTTAGTTTTCCTTTTTTAATTTCGAGAGCTATTTTCCATATTCGGTTGTGAGCCTCCACCAGAAAATTAGCCACAACGTTTTCAGTAGAATAGAATTTTTCAAACCAGAGGTTTTCGGCATAAATTTTCTTTTCGATAGAAATTAAATCCGTAAACCGTCCATCCTCATCAAGCTCTGAAATAGCTTTCACAACCGCGATGCTACAGGCATTCAACTGTGCAGAACGATACCCTTGCCTGGCAAAAAGTTGCCTGAATTTTACAATAGCTTCTTCTTTTACCGGGTCTTTCACTTTTTGCCCATCTGCATAATAACGATGATAGTTCGCAAATGCAAAATCAATTTCTTTTTGTTGAGCATGTATCAAAATGGATACAAATGTAAAAAGAATGATTGCAGAATAAAATTTCATTTTTATGTTTTTATTTAGTCGAATGGTTAATTATTTCCAATAACAAGTTTCATCACTTTTCCATCAGCCTGAAAGATGTACACACCGCTTTGTGCCAGATGACATACATTTGTCATTTGTTTTTTGGAAATGAGCATACCTAACTGGTTGTAGACACTAAGATCATGAATTACTGAAGAAAAAGTAACTTCATGACCATTGATACAGTAATGAATTTTCTCATCAGCAAGCTCATTTACAGCAGTAAATGTTTTAATTCGTTTAACTTTCACGGTTACAGGAGACCCACAAAGCTCTCCCTGAGGCAAATTGACTGATATGATATAGTTATTACCGGACTTCGACACAATTGTACCTGAGATTGGCAGTGTAGTGGTCAATGTCATGGTTATAAGAGCACTGTTCATTTTGGCATCGGTAAGAGTTACCGAAATGGAATCGGAATTGTAATTTTCAATTAATAAGGCTGCTGGTGCCGACAATTTATAACTATATTTCCCAAACGTAATTCCCAGTAAATTATCATAAAACACCCCTCCGATAAGCGAACTGTCAACTGCCGCAGTTGCCTGGAGTGAAGTGTTATTGGAAATAATCACGGGGAGTTGAGCAGGAATAGTGCCGGTTGCCGAAACCAGATAAACGTAGGTTCCGTTTGTTACTGTTTTTCCATGGTCAATCTGCAGTTGCATCATAGCCTGGGTAGTTTCAGCACCGGTATTCAGGGCCGGAGCCAATGTCTGCCATATTGTATTCCTGGTTTCGGCAGTCAGTTTTACCTCACCGCTGGTATAAGTCGGAAGAACTCCAAAAGCAAAGCCGTTGTTTGTCACCCACTTCGTTGCTACAGTATTATCTGTGGCCGTTTTCAGAATCTCGGAATAAGTAGCTGCAGTTACCGGGATGTTATTTACAGCCAAATCCGTTTTGCGTAGATTTTGTTCCACAGATGTAATTATATTACCGGCAAGTGAAGTATTAAGATTTGTAATTCCAGCTCCCATAGCTACAAGCATATCGCCCATCATAAAGTAAGATTTGTACGCCTTAACTCCATAAATACCCGGATTCTGATTATTGGGAGTTGTGCCGGCAGCAGTGGCAGGAGCATCTTGTTTTTCAAATATAAATCCACCGGCAAAATTTGTTCCCAAACTGGTAGCTCCGGCAGCAAAATTGTGTTTGCTATTAAAGCCGCCCCAAAGAGTTATGCCTACCAAAGCACTGTTGTCAATCTGTCTGGAAGTAATGCCAGGCAAAGCACTCTGATTCAAAGCTCCATAAGCTTTTAAATACTCATCACCACTCTTTTGGTAAAGCGTGGTACCATCGCAGGCAAAAAGATTAAATCCATTAGCTGCGTCAATGGCACTTTCGAGTCCATACGTACGCGATGATGCCATATTGATTAAAACCATGTAATCTTTATTCTTTTTAATCAGGTCATCGTTATTAAAAAAATAGCGGGTGCCATTATAACTTCCATTCGGATAGTTTGTCATGGAAATTTTATAAGTAGCTGCTTCGGATTTAAACTGATTCAACTCTGCGATTTCTGCTGTTGTCAGTGAGGATGAAAAATTTGAAAGCAATTTTGTAGCAAGGGTTGCTGATTTAATGGTTGACGCGGTTTTACTAGCGGTGGCATTTGTCCGGTCGAACAAGGGTGGAACATAACCATTATGATAGTAAAACGCAGAGCGACGTATGTAATTCAGAACCGCATCGACATTACTTCGGTTGAGTTTTTGCAGCCAGGGAGTGGAAGATAGTGTTGAAAGCAAATCCATCGCAGATGATGCTCCATCGGCAGGATAACCCCAAATCAAACATTGTTTTCCATGTCCCCATCCTGCCCCATCAGTAGTAAAACCTTCTATCCAAAATGCAGTATTGTAGGTCGTTTGCGAAACGGTTGAAAGGGCACCGATGGCCACCTGCGATATCACACTAATCATAGGCGCTGACCTGAACATGGCAGCCACAGGCAATAAGCTTCTGTAAGCAATAGCGTTTCCGCCAACCCACCATACATCGTTCCGGAATCTGTTTACACTCACCACATTATTGTCGGTTGAATCATTCCGGTAAGGCTGAGTCCATGTTTGCATGCCCAACGCTTTTAATTTTGCATTGGCAGCTATACTCAAACTGTCGGTAACTGTCCCGTTTTCAATCAATTCCATGGTGGATAGTAAACAAAAGTAGATATTAACGGCACAGCTCGGTATAGCAAAACACGAACGGTGAAAGCGTCCTGAAACATTGGGTCGTGAGGTTTCTAAATTACCATAATAAATAATTGACTGATAAAGCTTTAACCGAATACTGTCGGGGATGGATTTTCCTCTGAAATTCTCGGCAATACGCCAAATTCGGGCAAAACAAGTGTATAGAAAATCGCCCGCATTGTTTTGGAGTGTTGACGAAGTACTTTTAAATGAATTGCTGCCACTTAGCGAATTTTCGGTAGAAATATAATCCGTAAATTGCCCGTTCGGTTGAAGTTGTTTCAGGCAAATATCATAGCTGTCGGCTACTAAGTCCTGGCTACGTGAAAGGCTTTTTGAATAAGTCGTTCTCAAATTAGCAATGGCTGTTAACTCAGCGGGAGTATCGCCAAAGGACAATAGAGAGGGAATTAATGTAAAAAAAAGAAGTATGATTTTTTTCATTGAGATATACTCATATGACTTACACGTGTTTTAACAGGACATCCGGTGTTAAATACCATCGGGCAGCTTCATTTGAAGACTGCCCGATAAAGAACTAAACATGAAATCTTAGTCTAGTAATTCTAAATCGTCAATGTATAATTCTAAATTATCCGATAAAGTTTGTTTTTCAAGACCAAGATTCAAATTAATTGGTTGAGTAAAATCCCAGTTACCACCACCAGAAAATAATTTACCTTTAAGTTGAAGAGTGTATTTTTCCCATTTATTATTTCCTGTTATTTTTATTACGTCGCCTGGTGTTCCTGTTTTTGTCGATATACCATCTTTTATGATAAAACCATCGTAGTTGCAATTCAATTTTACCTCTATATTTGATTTTGCCCAAAACGTCAGGGTATAATTAATTTTAGATAGAATACCCAGTCTTTTTACAATTCCCACATTGTAACGTGCCAGTATCTCTCCGGAGGCAGCCATTTTCAATGAATTCTTGCCTTTATTTTTCTCGGTAGTGCTTAATTCAATAGCGCTTCCGGGTACTTTGTTTTGGTCGGCTTGCCAATACCAGTCATTGCCTTCAGCAGCATTTTTTACTCCTTTTATTAAATTTCCATTTTCAAAACCACCGTTTTTCAATGAGTAACTTTGTGCCATAGCTGAAAAGCCTGAAAATAATACCAATGCAATAATAATTAGTTTTTTCATAAAATTGTAAATTTAAGATTTGTTATTTTTGATATGCAAATATAGTTTGTATTAAACTCTTACAATGGGTAAAATTATACATAGATATGCCGTTTTTGTACACGTACAAAACTGACATATAATTCATCATAGTACTTAGCATTGATACTTAGCAAAGTTTTTTGATGCGGCTATTCAAGTCTTAAAATAATTCACTAAAATATCAGAAGGGTTGAAAATCCCGAAAAACCGATACTTTTCAACACGTAAAAATACTGACTGTCAGTTTATTTAAACTTCTGATTGTTTGATTTTTGACCCGTAGAGGGCATAATACAAAATAAATATTTCGCATATAATTACCAGCAACCAGGTCCAACGCCAACCATAAGCATCGGCCAGCCCACCCTGTAAGAGCGGAATAAGTGCTCCACCTAACACACCAATCATAAACACACCGGATGCTTTGGAAGTATACTTTCCAAGTTTACTAACAGACAAAGTGAAAATAGAGCCCCACATAACCGAATGAAACAAGCCGACAACTACCAATAACCAGGGATTATTAAAAGCAATTGCAAGAACTATAAAAATAGTTGCAAATACGCTGGTGAAAGCCAACTGAGTTTGAGGAGTAACACTCTTTAACGAACTTGATATCAAACGTCCAACCAGCATTCCACTCCAATACAAGGTGGCCATAATGGCAGCACCGATTGCAAAAGAGCCTCCCAAACTAATCGCAAATAAATTCAGATTGGCACCTATTGCCACTTCAGCTCCTACATAAAAAAATATAGCTATAACTCCAAGAGTAAGATGGCTGAATGACCAAACACTTTTACCAAGTTTTTCACCTTTTACGGTTTTGGTTTCTTCAATCTCGGGCAAAGAAATGCGCGACAAAATAAGTGTTACCACTGCAATTACTACCATGAGTGCAATAAATGGAATCATCAACTGACTAACCTTTACCTTTTCCATCGATAAACCGCCAAACACAATACCTGTTACAAAATAAGGAGCTATAGTAGTCCCGATTGAGTTGGACGAACCTCCGATATTTAATCGCTGAACAGGTTGTGTGCCTTTAACGTTACAGGCTGTGAGATAGGGATTTAACACAACTTGCATAATAGTTGCTGAAGTACCTACAATAAAAGAACCCAATAAAAAAATAAAATACCCAACAGGAATACTGGCCGAACTGATTTGTACATTGGATCCGGGAAATTGTTCGTAGTACCAGGATGAAAGAAAGAAAATCCCCAATCCGAAAATCATAACAAGTAATGCCCTGAGCAGGGTACCTTTATATCCGAATTTGCTAACCCAAGAAGAGCCAATGCCACCAGTTAAAGGATATGCCAAAAACCACGAAAAAGAGATTAAGGTGGCAAAAGTATTTTTCAAATCACCTGCATTGCTTAGAAAAGCAGCTTTTAAAGGTCCTTGAAATTGACCGTTAGCTGTAGTTAAAAAGCCAACGATGAAAAACAAAAAGACCAGCGTTATAAACGGGCCTACATAATTTACTTCTGTTTTTTGATTATTCATAATAGTTTAATTTGATTAGAACATTTATTTTGATTATAGTTTTATTAAAATCGATTATTTTTTTTGCTCAATATCGACTCAATGGCTGTCAGTTCTTGAACATTGAACTCAATATTTTTCAGACAAAGCAATGAATCAGCCAGTTGTGAGGGTTTACTGGCACCAATTAAAACCGAAGTCACGCGTCTGTCTTTCAGCAGCCAGGCTAGTGCCATTTGCGCCAAAGACTGGTTTCGCTCTGTAGCTATGTCGTTCAGGGCTTTTATCTGACTGATTCGCTCCGGAGTAATCATATCCGATTTCAGGAAATGACCAATCGCAGCCCGTGAGTCAGCAGGAATTCCGTTCAGATATTTATTGGTCAGTAATCCCTGTGCCAAAGGTGAAAAGGGTATGCAACCAACACCATATTGCTCCAACACATCCAGCAAACCACCTTCCACCCAGCGTTCGAACATCGAGTATTTCGGTTGGTGAATGAGACAGGGTGTTCCCATTTGGTTTAGGATTTCGAAAGCTTTAGCAGCTTCGGGAGCACGATAATTGGATAAACCCACATACAATGCTTTGCCTTGACGCACGATTAAATCGAGCGCAGACATCGTTTCTTCGAGCGGGGTGTCTGGGTCGGGTCGGTGGTGATAAAAAATATCAACATAATCCAGTTTCATTCGTATCAGACTTTGGTCGAGGCTCGAAACAAGGTATTTCTTCGAACCCCAGTCACCATAAGGTCCATCCCACATGGTATAACCTGCTTTGGTAGAAATGATCAACTCGTCACGGTAGCTTCTGAAATCTTCGTGAAGTATTCTTCCAAAGTTAGTTTCGGCACTTCCGGGAGGTGGTCCATAGTTATTGGCCAGGTCGAAATGGGTAATTCCACTGTCGAACGCCAAACGAAGAATATTGCGGTAGTTTTCCGCCACATCAACATCACCAAAGTTGTGCCACAAGCCCAGTGAAAGGGCTGATAATTTAATACCACTGTTACCGCAACGGCGGTAAATCATATCGGTATAACGGTTTAAATTGGCTGTATAGGTCATAAGTATTGTTTTATTTGATTCATAACATTCAATCTGATTTCATATTATGATGTCTTAATGCAGATTTTGGTAAGGGATTATATCACTCAGAATCCTCTCACGATACCAGGGGTCATTTGCCTTTTTCAATAAAGCAGGCAGTTGGCTGCAAAGTGAATTAAAAAGTTCTCTGTTTTTGTCAACCGGCAGATTATTCATTTGATAGGGATCTTTCAGATCGTCATACATAAGCACTTCAGCCAGTTTACTGGATTTTTTATCAATGGTCAGAGCCAGCGTATACCGTTCGGTTTTTAGTCCGCGTGCCACCGGAAAATAACTTATGGTCTTTTTCTCATTGTTTTTCTTACCATCAGCATCTCTGATGTATAAAACTGCTTTGGGCGCATTCTCAGTTGGTTTTAACCGGATAAATTCTTCGGATAAATCAGTACCTTCCACAGTGGACGGAATGGTGCTTTTTAATCCAGCCAGTGTCAATAGTGTGGGCATTATATCGGGAGTAGACAATAACAGTTTACTCACGTGAGGTTTCAACTTTTCAGGATAACGTATGATAAAGGGCACATTCATAGCCTCCGTGTAAGGGCTGTTTTTTGCGTCTTCCACATGGCTGGCAAGTGTTTCACCATGGTCGGATGAAAAAACCACAATGGTATTTTTATCAAGTCCCATAGCTTTAATTGCCGAAAGTATCCTTCCAAATTCGCGGTCAACTCCACTGATGTTGGCAAAATAGTAAGGTGCAGCCTTTTGTTTTTTTGTCAATTCCGGATTTACATTGGGACGAACCAACAATTTCGAAAGCGGAATGTCCTTGTATAAATAAAAATCCTCTTCCATGCAATCATTAAGTGACTGATATGGACTGTGAGGCGGATTCATACTTACCACCAGAAAAAACGGTTTGTTTTTGTCGCGTACGCTTGTCAGGTATTCAATGGCTTTGTCGGCTTCATGTTTTGGTGACCATTCTTTAGGATCGTGGCGATTTCCCTCCGTGTCCCAGTAATGCGGATTCTTATGTTCGTCGAATGTGCCATACGAATACCAATAATTAAACCCGTGACGACGTTCTTTGGGTGTATAGGCATCCCACACCGGATCTCTGTCATCAACATAGCTGCCCGGATGTTGCGGATTGTTGGGAGTTGGATAATCCAAATGGTATTTGCCAATGTAACCACAGTCGTATCCGTTTTGGCTAAACACGTCGCTAATGGTAGTTATATCCACTTTCAAATTACTTACCGGACGTTTATCGAGACAATTAAGCATCACTCCGTTTGCATCGGGGTATAATCCGCTGAACAACATGGCCCGGTGAGGACTACTGAGCGGACAGTTGCTCTGAGCCGAGGAAAGTACCACTGCTTCATGCGCAAATTTATCAATCTGAGGAGTGTGAGTGGGGTCGGCTTTAAAATTTACATAAGATTTAAATGCATCGTCGTTCCAGAAATGAAGAGCACAATTTCGGAACTGATCCGGGAAAACGTAAATTACATTCGGATGATTGGTTGTTTGAGCTGACAGTGCAGAGAGAGTTGTCAATCCTAATAAAGCGGGTACTATGTTTGTTTTGGTTTTCATGAACTTAAAATTAAGATTATCTGAGTTCTACATCAATTACATCAACTAATTCAGTACGATGAACGGAAGCAAGCGGAATAGTATAAAGTCCATCCCTAAATGAAGTTTGTATCTTTTTCTTATCAGCGAGCAATGTAAGCTGTTTTATTTCTGAAGAAGTTTTCAGCTGTATTTCAGAAGAATTATTATCGTGGAATAAAAACAAATAGCGGTGTTTGTTTTTGGATGTAGCAGGTACTGAAGCAGTTTCATCCATGTTAAGCGCACTACAATTTGTAAGGGACTGACCGTTTATTTTCATCCAACGGGCAATTGTATCCAACTCCAGGTTCATTTTTTCTGAAAAGATACCTTCTTTGGTTGGACCAAAATTAAGCAGGTAGTTTGTGTTTCGCGACCGACATAGGATGAGCTGTTTCAAAACAGTTTCAACGGGTTTTAATGGATACTTTGTATATCCCCAACCACTTTTTGCTATGGTTACGCATAATTCAGCCCATTGTTTTTGAATATCTGTCGGTAATTTGGCATCTCCTTCGTAGGTTTTATAGTCGCCGTAACCAAAAAATCGGGGACTTACCACGATACGTGGTTGCAGTTCATGTATTCGTTTCATGCTGATACATTTACTCCAGGCAATATTTCCTTTGGGAATATCGGGTCCGCCATCAAACCAAATCATATCAATTTTCCCATAATTGCTAAGTAATTCTTCAACTTGGCCTTTAATGTATTCTGCCACCTCGTAGTAATGAGCCTGCTTTTCCGCTTCAGTTTTAACTGTTTTTCGGGCTTGTAGATTGGCATCCAGCGATGGGATATTTTTGTAGTCGCGCGATACTCCGTAATACATAAAACTCTGAAATTCGCGGTTAAAGTGCCAGTCGGGACCAGAATAGTATATGCCCACTTTCAAACCATATTTTCTGCAGGCATCCACATAAGGTTTAACAAGATCCTTGCCCGACATATAATTTTTCGTATTTAAATCACCAAATTTGCTTGGCCACATGGCAAATCCATCGTGATGACGTGCTGTAAAAACCATGTATGTCATTCCGACTGCTTTGGCTGCTTTGGCCCACTCTTCGGGATTATAATCGGTTGGTTTAAAGTATTTTGCTTGTTCCCAATACTCATTGGGGGTCAGACAGGAGTTGTCCTTTTTACAGGCATGACCACTAAAATAATCGCCCGAATCAATGATTTTTCGAACTTCGGTTGAGTCCATTTTATTGTTGGCAGCCCGCCATCCTATCTGAGTACCGGCCATCATGGGCCATGATAAATCAATTTCACGAACAGAAGCTATGCTCCAGTGGATAAACATTCCGAAGCCTGCATTGGCAAACCATTGTGCATCAGGATGTGTACTTTGTTTGTAACCCGATTTGGAATCTTCATGAATACCAATCTGAGCGTTTTCCATTTTTACACGGTCATCTTCGTTTGTTGAGTTATTTTTCTGAGCCTTCAGAACGAAAAAAGAGATTAGAATAGTAAAAAGAATGATTATCCTACGCATATTTTTTTTATTAATGGGGGTATAAATTCTACCCGGCAAAAATACTGCTAATAACACAACAGTTTTCCCAAAATCTGACGGAAAAAGGTATAATATTGTACAAACAAGGTGTTGTTCATTCAATTTTGTTCATTGTGGGAGTATCAGGGAAAAAACGAATTTGGTTTTTAAGACTCGGATTCCTCATCCTCAGCTTCCTCAGCAGTTTCTTCTGTTTTTCTGAAAGTCGATGGTGAAACACCAAACTGCTCCTTAAAACATTTTGCAAAATACTTGGGCGAGCTGAAACCGAGCATATAAGTAATGTCGGAGATGTTATATTCCGGGTTGTTGTTAAGCAGGGCCGCTGCTTTTTTCATTTTTACGGTTATGATAAAATCGTTTGGTGTCTGCCCCGTAATTCCCTTAATTTTACTGAACAGTTTGGTGCGTCCCAGTGCCATTTCGCGTGAGAAAAATGGCACATCAAACTCGCTGTTATCAATGTGTTTTTCAATAACATCCTGTGCTTTTTCCAAAAACTCGCGATCTAGGTTATTAGTGGCAATGAGTCGTGGTGTGAAATCGGTTTGTCGACTGAATTTTTCCTGGAGCAGTTTTCGTCCGTTTACCAGGTTATTACATCGGGTAATCAGTGCTTTTACATTAAAGGGTTTCGTAATATAGTCATCAGCTCCCAGACGCAATCCTTCTATATTAAATTCAACAGCCGTTTGAGCTGTAAGCAGCACTACAGGGATATGACATACTGAGAAATTATTTTTGATTTTTGAACACATCTCGCTACCCGACATGATGGGCATCATCAGATCGCTCAATACAATATCAGGCTGATGTTCGATAGTTTTATCAAGTCCTTCCTGACCGTCGGCAGCTGTATAAATGGTATAGATAGGTTCAAAGATATTCTTCAGCATTGCCCGCAATTCATCATTATCTTCCACTATCAGCATTTTGTACTGCGGTTTATCGTCTTTAACCTGCGTACTGATAACTTCCTGCATAAATTCGTTATCAATCTCATGAATCTGATTCATACAGTTGCTGTCGGCATCCTCGTATTCAACTATTTCATCCTCTTTGTAATGTGCATGACCTTTTTTCAGAATCACTGTAAAACAACTTCCCACATTACTCTGACTTTCAACCTGAATATCAGCCGAATGTAGTTCTAGAATATTTTTAGTAAGAGCCAGTCCGATCCCTGTTCCCGGAACCATGTTACTGATCTGCAGTCCGTTTTCGGCCTGGTAAAAGCGGTCAAAAATCTTATCCAATGCATCGCCACCTATTCCAATCCCGCTGTCGGTTATTTTTACATAAATCTGATCAGAAACCTGATTAACCGATATAGTAATCGTTCCGTCTTTGGGTGTAAATTTAAATGCATTCGAAATAAGATTATAAAATACTTTCTGCATCTGTGCCGGATCAATCCACACCATTAGCTTCTCCTCTTTACAATCAAAATGTAGTTTTATTTGTCGGTAATTGGCATATTCAGCAAATGACAAATAGATTTCGTACAGAAATTTCACTAAATCCACTTCCGATGCTTTAATATTCAGATGACCCTGTTCACTTTTGCGGAATTCAAGTAATTCATTTATCAGACTACTCATATTCAGGGTATTTCTTTTGATATTCAGAATGCGGTTATAAATGGAAGGCTGAATGTTATGCATTTGCAACAACATATCCACCTGACCGGCTATAAGTGTAAGCGGAGTTCGGAATTCATGCGAAATATTGGTAAAGAAGCGGAGTTTCGACTGATTTACTTCTTCCAGATGCTCTTTCTCTTTTTTCTCGTAGGTAAGCGAGGTCTCGAGCAGTAATCGGGATCGACTGAACTTAATATAACGCCATACAATAATTGAAATTAATGCAATGTAGAACAACCAGGCGTACCATGCCAGGTAGAACGGTGGATAAATACGGATATCGAGATCTGTACTTGTGATAAGTACTCCATCGATTGGTGAAATAGCCTGCACAACAAGTTTATATTTTCCCGATCCGAGATTCATAAAATTGAGTTTTGTAATCCCCTGAGGCAGCTCTGTCCATGAATCAGAAAATCCTTCGAGTTTATAGCGATAAACCGGCTGATTGGCAGGAATATAATTATTAGACGCAAACTCAATGGTCAGCATGGTTTGCCTGTGGTTCAGTTTAATTTCTTTAGTAAAAGCAAGCGAGTTCTTGAGTACATTGGTTTCATCGTTCGGAGCAACAAGTTTATTATTAATCCACAGGTTCACCAGATTCAGATTAAAGCGGCGGTGTGGAATTGAAAGATTTTCCTCATTAAACGACACCATACCATTCATACCTGCAAGGTAGAGTTCGCCCTTTGATGTAAGAAACATACCTCCGCAATAAAGCGAATTGAGAGGCAATCCGTTTTCAGTACTGAAATTATGAATTTTATTGTTTTCCACATCGAGCATCGAAAAACCTTTAGTAGTCGTAATAATCAGGTAGCCGAAACGCGATTCGAGCATATTACTCACAAAATCATTGAGCAAACCTGCATGCATATTGTCATAACGTTTAAAACTATTGGTTTTGGGGTTATAAAGATTAACTCCTCCTCCACTTGTTGCAATCCAGAGTCGATTTTTACTGTCTACTAAAATACGTGACACATTATCATTACTCAGACTCATTGAATCATTTGCGTTATAAAAAAATGAACTGATTTTCTCTGTCTTGAAATTGTAACGGTATAAACCATTAATTCCGGCAATCCACAGATTACCTGCCTTATCTGTTTTGGCATCTTGTATAAAACTCACGGTTTTATGAAGTTTGCCCGAAAAAAGGCTGAATTGTTTGCTTTTCCGGTCAAATAAAAACAAGCCTTCGTGTGTACCAACCAACAAATTTCCGTTGTAAGGCTGAATTGAACTCAGAATATTGCTTTGTTTCCATTCCGGTTTAATAGTCTTATACTGTGTAAGACGGAATGTTTTGGTATTCAACACGCACAAACCTCCCAGGTGTGTCCCAAGCCATAATTCGTTAGCATCTCTATCGAAATAGGATGCTTTTATATTATCAGCAGTCAAACTATTTTCGTTCGACTCCTCAGCTTTAAAAATGCGGTAAGTCTTAGTGTTTGGATTGTAGTATATCAGACCATTACCTTCGGAGCAAAGAAAAAGATTCCCGTTTCGGTCTTCAATAATGCTACTTATAATGGGAAAGGGTTTATTAAGTAAAACCCCGTTCTGAAGATTATGAAAGCTATAAAAATTAATGTCAGGATTAAAGTAATTAACTCCTCCAAAGTAAGTTCCAACCCAGATAGTACCCTGATTATCTTTAGTTAGAGCCCATACCGATTCATTTGAAAGTTGGCGGTTGTTATATCCGTCGGAGTCATAGTGTTTAAAAACCCCGGTTTCGGGAGTCAGGCGGTCAAGTCCTTTTTTGGTGCCAATCCACAAAAAACCATTATTGTCCTCGCACACTACGCGAACGAAACTGGATGATAATGATTTTTCTGAATTAAATGCTACATGTCTGTAATTTAACAAATTACCACCTCGTTCAATTTTATATAAGCCTTTTTCCCAAGTGGATATCCAGATGTTTTTTTTGCTATCTTCATAAATATGAGAAACCTGGCTGCAGTCAGGTACAACTAATCGTATTTTTTTATTTTGATCAATTACAAAAACACCCGATGCAAAAGTCCCGACAAATATGCGTTGATCTGATGTCTGTAAAATCCTTTGGATAGCCGATCGACTTTCGTTAACAACGCAGTACAATTCCTTTTTACCATCTTTGTAGGAGTAAAGTGCATTATTTTCGGCAATCCAGAGGTTTTGAGTACCATATGCAATTCCATCCGTGTTTTTCCGCTGTATGTTACGCATGGAGGATGTACGCAAATCAAACTCGTTGACTCCATTCTGATTATGAATGAAAACATGTCCATTTCTGTCACCACAAACACCCAAAATTAAATTCTCACCAAGGGAATTGGAGTCATTTGGTACGGGTCTGAACACATCCATACTATTGCCATTGTATCGGTTCAGGCCTTCACGTGTTGCAATCCACATGGTTCCAAGCTCATCCTGGTAAATACTCTGAACCGAAAGTTGAGAAAGACCTTGTTCGATGCCAATTTTTGAAAAATAAATATCGTTGGCAGAAAATAAACTAATCGAATAAAAAATCACAGCAACAGTTGCAAAAAACATTTTTATTTTCATAACATTTTGAGTTTTTAGTTTTATACGTGACTTTAAGTATGCCAAAGGTAATTAGTTTACAATAGCATTACAAAAATATATATAATTTTATATCAAATTATTTTCATATAGGCAAGTTCCGTTCATAAATAGGTCTAATATTGTTCAATAATATATTTTTTAGAATTCTATTTATGCTCCGATCTTCACAGACCAGAGCAATCACACTAAAAATATATTCATTCAACTCTGCCCATTTCGGGCGTTTGCCCCTCATGCTACTTTTGGTGCGACAAATATAGTCCAAAAACAGCCTTTTACTAAAACTAGAAAAACATTTGATTTAACCTGCTTTATAGGTGATATTCCACTTACATTGAAAATGTTTACTGGCTCGCTTGGTGACATTATGCAAATGAATAATCAAAGATGAACCATAAAATATACATTATGTTGGTGTAAATGAACATTTAAATGTACAATATGTTGATTTTAATGTACAATGTATTGAACAAATATGTATCTTTGAACCCGAAATAACAAATAAAAAATTATGGAAGAACTATACGAGGATTTTAATCGATTAATAGAAGCTACTAGATTAGACTTTGAGCGTTATCTTTACTCCGAGATTGACTGGAAGGATAGGCTTATAAGCATAGTCGGACCACGGGGAACAGGCAAAACAACGCTAATTTTACAGCACATTAAAAAACAATTTCCTCAACGTAAAAAAGCCTTGTATATAAGTTTAGACAATATTCGTTTCACAAAAACCGAGTTAAAACCAACAGTACATGAATTTTACACTTTGGGAGGCACACATATATTTATTGATGAAGTCCACAGGTATCCGAATTGGGCCATTGAAATTAAAAATCTTTATGACAGTTACCCTGATTTGCATATCGTATTTACAGGTTCATCTATTTTAGAAATTTACAAATCCAATGCCGACTTATCACGACGTGCTATCACGTATCACCTTCATGGACTGTCATTTCGGGAGTTTCTGAAATTGGAAAAAAACTATGATGCACCAATTTTATCTTTACAAGATGTCATTGAAAATCATATGGAGATAGCGTCTAGGATCTGTTCTGAAATTAAAATTACCCCTGCATTTCGTGCTTATCTTGAATATGGATATTATCCTTTTTTTAAAGAAGGTGTAAAACGCTATTCGATGCGATTAAGGAATGTCGTGAATGTAATTTTAGAAACTGATTTACCTGCCGTTGAAAAAATTGAATATGCTTCAATTTACAAACTGCGTAAAATGCTAATGATTGTATCGTCATTAGTTCCTTATACACCTAATATAAGCACATTGAGTGGTCAACTCGAAATAAATAGGGCTTCGGTAATGAAGTATTTTATTTATTTGCAGAAAGCCGGTTTAGTTCGTATGTTACTTGCCGACCAGAAAGGCATGAATTTAATGAATAAGCCCGAAAAGTTGTTTT
>CAIKVR010000206.1 GCA_903830915.1 uncultured Bacteroidales bacterium | reverse complement strand
CCCGCAGCCGTTCCTGCCCTTCAAGACCAATACAATAAAGTTAAAAAAATACTCACTAACAGTGGAATTACTGTTGCGCATTACGACGGCGTAAAACCAAACCCAACCGTTGAAACAATTTCTGCCGGTGCAAAAATGGCTCGTGAATTTGGAGCAGAAGTTATTGTTGGTCTGGGTGGTGGTTCAAGTATGGATTCAGCCAAAGCTATCTCTCTAGAAGCAACTCATCCGGGTACCAGCTGGGATTACTTGTTCTATAAAACTCCTCAACCCGATGCTTCAAAATTATTACCGGTAATTGCGGTAACTACTACATCTGGAACCGGTTCGCAAGTTACTCAGGTAGCTGTGGTAACAAATACTCAGGAACGTGACAAATCGGCTTTGTATAATAATATTTTATATCCTCAGGTTACCATTATTGATCCAGAATTGATGGTTTCTGTGCCAAAATTTGTTTCAGCTACAACCGGTTTTGACGTGCTTTGTCATGCGTTCGAAAGTACAATAAATCCGGGAACAGGTGCTTATGTCGATTTGTTGGCTTGGGAAGCGATTGCTATTGTTGCTGAATACTTACCAAAAGTATTGGCCAATTTGGGCGATGTTGAAGCTCGTGAAAAGATGGCTTGGGCAGATACCTTGGGCGGATTATGTATTGCCAATGCGGGGGTAACTTTGCCTCACGGCATGGGAATGGCTATTGGTGGAATGTATCCAAATATTTCACATGGTGGTTCATTGGCTATTGTTTATCCTGCTTTTGCTAAATTTACCTGGGCAGATGCTATTCCTCAATTCTCAAAACTGGCTCGAATTTTAAATCCGGCATTGGTGAGTCTGACAGATGAGCAAGCGGCTGAAAAATCAGTTGAAGAAATAGAAAAATTCCTTGCAAAAATTGAATTGAAATTAAGCCTGAAAGAATATGGAATGCCTGAAAATGAAATCGAATCATTAGCAAAACAATGCATGGTATTGCCTGATTACAAAGGAAATCCACGTGTTGCCACATTGGACGAAATGATCAAACTTGTCAAACAGGCATATTAATAGAAAATATATTAAAATCTAAAAAAATGAAGAAAAATATTATTATTGGAAGCTTTATTATTGCTATTTTACAAATCAGCAATAACAGCATTGCACAAAATTATCCTCAATTAGGAAAGGACAATGTAAAAGATGTTATCGCCGCCATGACTAATGAAGAAAAAGTGGCATTAGTAATGGGTTACAAATTGCCAAAAGGAGACCCAGCTACTGTTTATGGAATTGCCGGATACACGCTCAGATTAGATCGTTTGGGAATTCCCCCCACCGTTTTGGCGGATGGTCCTGCAGGTTTGCGAATAGAAGCTAAACCGCCCCGGGCAACACAAACATTTTACTGCACCGCCTTCCCTACCGCAACAGCTCTATCTTCAATGTGGAATGCTTCTTTGGTAGAAGAGGTTGGAAAAGCCATGGGAAATGAAGTGTTGGAATATAATTGTGATGTTTTGCTTTCTCCGGGTATGAATATTCAGCGGAATCCGCTCTGTGGGCGTAATTTCGAATATTATTCAGAAGATCCCATTCTTTCAGGAAAAACAAGTGTCGCTATGGTGCGTGGGATTCAATCAAACGGTGTAGGTACCTCAGTGAAACATTTCGCAGCAAATAATAACGAGATGAATAGAACAACCATTAATTCAGTAGTTAGCCAACGTGCCTTGCGTGAAATTTATTTACGTGGATTTGAAATAGCCATCAAAGAAAGTCAACCATGGACTATCATGACTTCCTATAATCGGTTGAATGGATTTTATACTGCTGAAAACCGTGATTT
>CAIKVR010000205.1 GCA_903830915.1 uncultured Bacteroidales bacterium | reverse complement strand
GGTCGCAGTTGTCGAAAATAGATTCAGTGAGGTCAGCTTCAGTTAAATCAGTTTCCTGCAGGTTACAGTTTTTAAACTGGGTCTTTTTGAGTTTCCGTTTGTAGAAAACAGACAATTTCAAATCGCAATTTTCGAATTTTACGGAAAATAAAAACTCACGGCACCAATCAAATTGAACTCCCACCAATTTACATCCAAAGAATGAAACATCATTCAAGGTAGTATCAGTCATGTTGCAAAGACTAAAATCACAATCTTCGAAAGCACATTCCCTAAAAATATTAGCTGTCAGATTGATTCCGTGAAAATTACAATTTACAAACCGGCAATTTTCGTATTCTCCTTTTGGAAAAGGTTCTTCCGTAAAATTTAAACGCTCAAAAATTTGATCTTCAGTCATTTGTTTTGAAAAATAAAAGACTGTCACAATCAAATTGTAACAGTCTTTTTAGTTTAAAATCAGTTATTTATGCTTTTTCGTTCATTTTCATCATGCCCATCATTTGGTTTATTGTTTTCTGCATTCCGTCGGTAGATGCATCAAGGAAAATAACATTTCCCTTACCTGTTTCACCAAAATGTTTAATGGCTTCAGTCCACATGGAGAAAAGTAAGAATGAAGAATCCAAATCAGCATCTGTCATTTCCTTTGCTGCCATTGCCATACCTTTGGCCACTTCTTCGCGGAAAAGTGCAATACCCTGACCACGTTGCTGAGCAGCTTCTTTTTCGGCTAATGCAGAGATTTTAATAGCATTTCCTTCAGCTTCGGCAGCTTTGGTTTTGGTAATTAACAAGGCCTGACCTTCATTTTCGGCTGCAGCTTTCAGGTTGTTCGAAGCCACCACGCGTGACATTGATTTGATTATTTCTTCGTCGAAAGTAATGTCATTCAGCTGAATATCAATCATGTGATAACCCCATTGTTCCAGGGTATCGTCTAAATGTTTTTTCACTTCCTGAATAATTTCTGTACGAAGACTCAAAATCTCGGCTTGTTTTTTGGTTGCCACAAAACTACGAATTGTTCCTTCGATGGTGCGAATCAACGCCTGCATAAAGTTTCTGTCGTCAACAAATTTAAAAGCCACGTTTTTAATCGTCTCATCGGCCTGATTGAAAACGGCATAAAGTAACATAGCCTTGAAATAAACGTTTGCCTGATCCTGCGTAACAGCCTGAAATTCAAGTTCCACCGAACGGTTTTGAATAGAAATCCGTTTGTGCACCACTTCGATAAACGGAATTTTAAAGTTCAGCCCTGGTCCCATAATACGACGATACTTCCCGAAAATGGTAATTACCGCTACATAACCCTGATTTACAGTAACAAATCCTGAAAAAATAAAGAGTACAACCAGTACTCCAAGAATGATAAGTCCAATTGGTAGTTCCATAAAATATTAATTTAAAATGTTATTTGATATGTAAATTTGTCAGTATTATTTCTTTTCCCATTCCAACATTTTCTTTTTGCATTCCAATCCCCAACGGAAGCCGCCCAAACCACCATCGGTTCGGATAACACGGTGACATGGAATAAGATACGCAATCGGATTTGCACCTATAGCAGTGCCAACGGCACGAACCGCTTTGGGGCGACCAATCGCATCGGCAATTTGTGCATAAGTAGTTGTTTCACCAGCGGGAATACGTTGCAGGGCATTCCACACTGCTTGCTGAAAATCAGTACCTATAGGATGCATTAATGGTTTATCTCCCAGCTCAAAAATCTGTTTTGCCAGTCGACGGGCTTTCTCGTCATTTTGTCTGAAATTTGTTTCGGGAAAACGTTGTTCTATATCGTAAGTCGCACTTTCGAAACTTTCCGGGAAAGTAAGTGCACAAATTCCATCATTAGAAAAAACTATGCAACATTCCCCAAAGGGAGAATTGGAAAATCCAAAAGCAGGTTCGGATTGGGGGGGTAATTGTCTCATTAATATCAGATTTTTGTATAGAAAAATAAAAGCAGGAGTGATTTGGATAATTTTTTGTAAAAAAATGTGCCCTATTTAGATGCTAACGAAAAGTCAACTACATTTGTCACAAAATTACGCATAAAATTGGTTCATTGTTCTATTTATGTCAAAAATAAATTCAGGTGTTGTTGTTTTTTGGTTTCGTCGCGATTTGCGTCTCGAAGATAATGCGGGTTTATATCACGCTCTAAAGTCGGGTTTCCCTGTTTTGCCACTCTTTATTTTTGATACCGATATTCTTGCACAACTTGATAATAAGGCAGATAAGAGGGTAGATTTTATTCATCAGGCACTTTGGGAAATGAATGTAAGGCTGGCATCAATGGGGAGTTCTATCTGTGTGAAAATTGGAAATCCGTTACCTGTTTTTGAACAATTAACTCAGGAATTCGACATTAAAACCGTATTCACTAATCGCGATTACGAACCTTATGCTTTAAAACGAGATAATTCAATTGAGAATCTGTTGAGTAGTAAAAATATTGAATTTCTTACTTTCAAGGATCAGGTTATTTTTGAGTGGAACGAAGTGCATAAAAATGATGGCAAACCCTACACTGTTTTCACTCCTTATTCTAAAATATGGAAGCAAAAACTCTCAGATTCGGTTTTGCAGTCGTATGACTCTGAAAATGAACGCAATTACCTCCAATTTTCAATTCAGATTCCCGAACTGAAAGACTTAGGTTTTATAAAAACCGAACTGTTATTTTCAACCCCAGTCGTTGACGAAACTATTATACGTAATTACGACCAGCAGCGCAATTTTCCGGCAATAAAAGGTAGTACCGAACTTAGTGTTCACCTTCGTTTTGGGACTCTGAGTGTACGCAAACTAGTGAGACTTGCTCTGAAATTAAACGATGCATGGCTCAACGAACTGATTTGGCGTGAATTTTTTATGAGCGTTATAATGCATTATCCGTATGTGGTAAATGGTCCGTTTAAAATGAAATATGACAAGATTCAGTGGCGGAATAAAGAAGCGGAATTTGTAAGCTGGTGTGAGGGAAAAACAGGTTATCCGATAGTGGATGCCGGAATGCGGCAATTAAACGAAACAGGTTGGATGCACAATCGCGTAAGAATGATTGTTGCCAGCTTTCTAACCAAACATTTACTGATTGACTGGCGTTGGGGTGAGGCTTATTTTGCTCAAAAATTACTTGATTATGATTTGTCAGCCAATAATGGGAACTGGCAATGGTCTGCAGGTTGTGGTTGCGATGCTGCGCCTTATTTCCGGGTTTTTAATCCTGACGAGCAAACCCGCAAGTTTGATTCGGAATTGATTTACATCCGCAGATGGGTGAAGGAATTCGATTCGCTCAACTATCCGCTACCGATTGTTGACCACGTTTTTGCCCGAAACAGGGCTTTGGGTGTTTATAAAAAAGGACTTAATTCTTTATAATAGATTAAATATGAATAAATTACGTACTACTACACTGCTTGTTTTATTTATTGTTTCTGCTGATTTGTCGGCACAAACAAGCACTGCTAAATGGCAAAGCAAGCCAATTGTGATTGATGGTGATGGTTCAGAATGGGGAATGCTCCCACGATTTTTCAACTCTGAATCGAACCTGAAATATGAGTTTAGAAACGATACGCAGAACTTATATTTTATCCTGAAAGCAGGAGACCGTGCCACCCAAATGCAATTATTTATGGCAGGTTTTTCAATCAGATTCAAACTCAAAACGACTACGGCTTCCAAAGCAGAAATTACATTCAAACCTAATAAATTCAGCGAATTACCACCAATGAATACGCAGGAAGTAAGAACTGACAAATTGGTGGATAAGTCAGTGACACGACCTGAATTTATTCCTAAAGATACAGTGTTGTTGGATGGATTTCTAGTTACAAACGGAATGATAAGTTCTGAAAATAAGGATAATATCTGTTTTGCACGCAGCAAATCAAATAAGGATTTGGTAGCTTACGAAATACAGATACCCTTACAGGAACTGTTTGGGAAAAATTATCTGTTTGAAAAAATATCCACAATACAAATTCAACTTCAGGTGGTTTTAAATGATTTATCGCAAAATGAAATACATAAAATGCGTGGTCGAACGGGAGGAGGATTGCATGGCGGTGGTGGCGGAGGTCGTGGAATGAGTGGAGGTATGGGTGAAGGCAGAGGAATGAACGGTGGAGGAGAAATGGGTGGCGAAATGCCTGGTGGTATGGGTCAGCCCGGTGGCGAAATGAATGCTGAAATGCCAACAGAGATGCGCAACAGTTTTTCAATGGAACGAAAAAGTTTCAATAAGGATTTTCTGTTGTCATCCGGGAAATAGCTTTTCTAATGTTTCTTTCCGCAGAATTTTACTGCTATCGGAATATACAAAGGAAGAAAGATAAAATAGCTGTTTTGGGTTTTCGTATTTCGACAGTAACTTTTTCATTTGAGAATTTAATGCTAATTCTTGTCGCAGTGTAAATGCCTCTGATTCAATAAGTAATACAAGTTTATTTTCAAGGTTTTCGTCAGGCAAAGAAGTAATGAAGAACCTTTTTTTGATAAACTGTTCCAGTTTTTTCTCCACTAGTTCTGGAAAAATTTTCACTCCACCTGAATTGATTATCGAATCGGCACGTCCCAGCCATTTAAACCGGTTTACTCCATGTAGTTCTACAATATCATTGGATATCAACTCACTTGTGGTTAAATGTGATGCAGAAATAACCAAACAACCCCGCTTATCCTGACGAATGGAAACACCGTCGAGCACGGTAAAATAATCTGACTTTTCGGAACCATTAAAACAGCGCAACGCAATGTGTGAAGCTGTTTCTGTCATGCCATAGGTTTCGTACATTAAAGCCGGGATTTCTGCAGCAACAGTTTCAAGTTGTGTGTTTACATGTCCACCTCCAACAATTATCTTCCCAACGGATGTATGTTTCAATGTTTCAACTGAATGGCTAAGTTGGTAGGGTGTGATAGCCGTAAAATCTATAGTTATATTTATCTTTTCAAAAGGATTTGCCTTTGGTTCAACGGCAAGTAAATTGTAGCCACCCACCATTGCCCTAACAAGCATCATTTTGCCGGCAATATACGATGCTGGCATGCAAAGCAGAGCAGTTTTTGTGTTATCAAGCCCGAAAAATGCATTTGTCATGCGGGCTGAATTGCGCATGGCTTCTTTGGTTAGTCGAATTTCTTTGGGTCTACCTGTAGAGCCTGAAGTTCGGGTGATTATCACGTCCGAATCGTCGAACCAATTTTCCAGAAAAGCAGATATTTCCTGTTGCCAAGCAGCCGGCAGGTCATGTTTAAGTTCTGATAAGCTGTCTGAACCATACAGTTTTCCATTTAATCGTATCGTTTCCAGATTCATAGCAGCAATTGTAAATCCCAGTTAGCACCCTGGTTATAAAAGAGTTTCGAGTCCCTGATTTCAAGCGGTGAAGGAATATTATTCAGGTAAAGCTGCCCCGTACCTAAACCTTGTGGAAATTTAGAACCAAACGTGGCAGTCCATTGCGAAATGGCATTCAGACCAATATTCGCTTCGAGTGCCGAGGTAATCCACCAACTTATATTATTTTTTTCGGCAAACCTAATCCATTCCTCTGACACTTTAAATCCGCCCAACAAACTAGGTTTGAGAATAATATAGGCAGGTTGAATTGTCTTAAGTAGTTCTTCATTAGGAGTGGTTCCAATCAGTTCCTCGTCCAGCACAATGGGAATTGGCGATTGTTGGCAAATGCCATCCATTTCTTCGAACTGTCTTGGTTTTATTGGTTGCTCAATGGAATGTATATGATATGCTGAAAGCCTATTGAGTTTTTCCAATGCGTCTGCTGGTGTGAAACCACCGTTGGCATCCAATCGCAACTCGATATCGTTCGGTGAAAACTGCTCACGAATGCCTGCTATAATTTCCAGTTCAGTTTCAAAATCCAAAGCTCCAACTTTGAGTTTGATGCAATGATATCCGGCAGCTATTTTCTCCCGAATCTGCTTTTGCATAAATTCCCTGTCGCCCATCCAAACCAGTCCATTAATAGGTATTCCGGCTTTTCCTAATGAAAAATCAGACGAAAACAACTCACGCTTTCCGCCTGAATTCAAATCCAGCAAAGCCGTTTCCAATCCAAATGCAATGGACGGATATGCCGATAAATTTATTTCATGAGGTTCAACACCATCATTCAACATTCGGCAAACTTCCTCCAGTTCTTGCTGATAGCTTTCCATTGGGTCAATACTCAAATCGGGGATGGTGGAACATTCGCCAATACCAATAACACCATCCTTTTCCAATAACAGAAACGAAGAGGGTTTATGCAACAAAACCCCGCGGGAAGTACCTGCAGGGAATTTGAATTGAAGGTTGTAGTTTATATACTTTGCTTTCATTTTACCAATAAAATACTAAGCTAAGTGGTGCTTCCTGGCATGGTGGTTATAATATCACTCCAAGTAAAAACATCAATGCAAATACCAAAGCAGCCATTGATACACGTGGCAACTCCGGGTAAAGTTCAAGGCCATTTTTGTAGGTAAATACCTTTTTCAGATTCAATACAAGTAGCGGTGAACATAGCAAAAACAACCATTGCCAAGGCGAATGATAATTCAACAGCGTAAAAATGAAGGTAAGAAGTATAGCTCCCGCAATCAGGAATAAGTGGTAAAAAGCCGCATTATGTTCGCCCATTGCTACAACAATGGTTCGTTTTCCGGCATTCTTATCGGCTTCGTAGTCGCGCATGTTGTTCATATTCAATACACCCATACTCAGAAAACCGATGGACGAGGCAGGCAACAGCAAATCCCACCGAAAACTCTGTGTATGCATAAAATAAGTACCGATCACACCCACCAAACCAAAAAAGATAAACACAAACAGATCGCCCAACCCACGATATCCATACGGATTTTTGCCAACTGTATATTTTATGGCAGCAGCAATGGCAGCCAATCCTAACACTCCAAAAATAAGCATATTCGTAATATCTATTCCTTGAGTTCCAATCCATATAAGCCAAACACCGGTAATTGCACACAACACGCCTACTAAAATCATGCCTTTAAGCATAGTTGAGGCTGAGATTTCGCCCGACTGCACCATTCGTTTAGGACCAAGCCGTTCGGCAGTATCTTTACCGTTCACAAAGTCGCCATAATCGTTGGCCATGTTTGAGAGTATTTGCAGCAGAACAGTTGTGAGCGCAGCCAACACAAATACCGACCAACGAAAACCACCGTCCTTAACAGCCAGAGCTGAACCAACCAAGGTGTTCGACAAGGCGAGTGGCAATGTCTTTAAACGAAATGCGGAAATCCAAGAGTTCAAGCCCCCTAAATCCCCCGAAGGGGGACTTTTAGTTAGTTCTTTCTGTCTTTTGTTTGTCATAAATATATGCTGTTTTAAATACTTCGTCTTAAAGTCCCCTTTTGGGGGATTTAGGGGATTCTTTACGGCATTTTCAGATATTTTGAAAAGTCAGGTTTGCGTTTTTCAAGGAAAGCATTTTTACCTTCGTGCGCCTCTTCAGTCATATAATAAAGCATGGTAGCATTTCCGGCCAATTCCTGTATACCGGCTTGTCCGTCAAGTTCGGCATTCAGTCCTGCTTTAATCATACGCAGTGCCAACGGGCTGTGTTGCATCATTTCCTTGCACCATTTCACAGTTTCGTCTTCCAACTGGTCGAACGGCACAACGGTATTCACCAAACCCATTTCCAATGCTTCGGTAGCAGAATACTGACGGCAAAGGAACCAAATTTCGCGTGCTTTTTTCTGACCTACGATGCGAGCCAAATATGATGAACCAAAACCGGCGTCAAAACTTCCAACTTTAGGTCCTGTTTGTCCGAAAATGGCATTTTCGGAAGCAATAGACAAGTCGCAAACTACCTGCAATACATGTCCGCCACCAATGGCAAAACCATTTACCATAGCCACAACCGGTTTAGGAAGACTGCGAATCAGTTTCTGCAAATCAAGCACATTCAAACGTGGAATCCCATCTTTACCAATATATCCGCCAATTTGCTTTACATTAATATCGCCACCGCTGCAAAAAGCCATGTCGCCTTCACCAGTCAAAACAACTGTTGCAATATCTTCGCTATCACGGCAAAATACCATCGATTCAATAATTTCCTTGATGGTATCCGGTGTAAATGCATTGCGGTAACGTGGGCGGTTAATCGTAATTTTGGCTATTCCTTCGAAATATTCGAACTTAATTTCTTCAAACTCTTTAATGGTTGTCCACTGTCTCATTTCTTTATGTTTTTAAAATATCCTTTATAATTTTCTGTATTCAAATCGCTGTCGGTAAATACTTCCAGCACCGTTGCTTTGTCCGAGTTTAATAAATCTTCAACGTTTTTGCTGAGGTTTTCGTTTGTATCACAAACTAGATAATTCAACCCATAAGATTCTACCAATGGTTTTATTCTCACATGATGTGGTGTCGTGAAGAAATCGAGGCTAGCACACATCAATTCTTTATCCCCAATAAAACGGAAGATATTTCCTCCGTTATTATTCATCACGATAATTTTCAGGTTTTTGCCAATATAATTGTTCCAAAGGGCATTAGAGTCGTAAACAAACGACAAATCGCCGGTCAGAAAAACGGTTGGTTGCTGCGAACTGTAAGCATAACCGGCTGCTGTTGACATGCTTCCATCGATACCGGATGTTCCACGGTTACAAATATAAGTTATGTCTTTGCGTGCCGGGAAAAGTTGTGTCCAGCGCACGGAAGTGCTGTTAGCCAAATGCAATACTGTTCCGGCAGGTGTTTGTTTCAGTAGCTCAACTGTTACACTCATATCCGATAAAGGTTTATTGTTCACAAAACCTTCATGAAGAGCTTCAATTTTAGTCATTTCTGATTGATAAACGGCAGAAAAGTCACTTTTGGTTTGTCCGAATGGCATCTGAGAAAGTACATCAGTTGCCAAACCAGGAACAATGGTGGTCAGACTTTTGTAGGTATCCACATACGACATCGACGATTCAATTTGCCATTGCTCAGCTGTTTGGTGGCCGCGCAGGAAGATTTTCAATTGCTTGCAAATCACCGAATGGCCAATGGTTATAAGCAAATCAGGAGCAAATTTTTCCGCCGCAGCTTTTGAATTTACTCTCGAATACAAGGATTCCAATTGAGTGATAATATTTTCCCCGCTTATATTCGATAGATTTTCAGCTAATACAACCACATCCGGTTCATTTGCTAATTTCTCAGCCAGCATATTCAAAGCTTCATTTTTTGGAAAAACTCCGAACACTACCTGCTTCCTTTTATGTTTCAGCCAACTGTTTTGCAAAGCTTTCAAGCTTTCAGAGTCCAGAACTGGTTTAGTCTTCAGTGTTTTGATAATCTTAGGATTGCTGTGAGTTTCGGGCAAAGCAGTATAAATTGGCTCACGCATCGGTACATTAATTTGCACCGGACCTTGCGGATACGAAATTGCTGTATCGATGGCTTGAGAAACATGGCGGTCGGAGAAATATAAATCAGCATCCAACACTGTTTCAACAGGCAAGTCAAAGCTGGCTTTTATATAGTTGGCAAAGATATTGGTTTGTCGTAATGTTTGCCCATCCGCCTGATCGATCATCTCGGCAGGGCGGTCGGCAGTGAAAACAAGCAATGGCAAGTTTTGATAATATGCTTCTGCAATGGCCGGAGCAAAGTTGAGCACAGCCGTTCCCGAAGTACAAACCAACGCAACCGCCTCGCCACAATGCTGTGCCATTCCCAATGCGAAATATGCCGCCGAGCGTTCGTCGGTAATGCTCAGACACTCCATGCCGGGCTGAGCCGTGAATGCAAATATCAGTGGTGCATTGCGTGAACCGGGTGCAATAATTACTTTCTTCACACCCAGACGGGCACATATTTCAGGTATATTTTTAATTCCTTGTCGGAAATGATTCATAGTTTAATTTGCGATTTTAAATTTTAAAATTTCGACTAGGTCTTTAATTACCATTTAGCGTTAGCTTTTCAAAGTCTTTCCAAAAATCCGGGTACGATTTACTAACCACTTCGGGTTCTTCAATAACAATAGGCATTTTAAGAGCTGCCGGAGCAAATGCCATAGCCATACGGTGGTCTTCGTAAGTTGCTATGCTGATTTCCTTATCAGGTTTGCAACATTCACCAGTCCAGGATAATTCACCTTCGGCAGGTTCAAAGAGAACAAATCCCAGCTTTGCAAGTTCATTTATCAGAGCTGCAATGCGGTTAGTTTCTTTAATCTTCAGGCTCTGAACACCTGTGAAATGAAATGGAATATTTTTCAGACAGCAGGTAACTGCAAAAGTCTGCGCTAAATCCGGTTGGTCAACAAAATCGTATTCAAATTTATCAGTGTAATTATCGGTTGAAGTCAGTAAAACACCGTCCTGTTTATAGTCGGTCTTTACACCCAGTTGCTCAAACAATTCTGCCACTTTGCTATCCCCCTGAGAACTATTTTCATTCAATCCGTACAGAAAAATCTGCCCTTTTCCGCTAATTGAAAGAATCTCGTACCAATACGAAGCAGCAGACCAGTCCGATTCCACTTTGTACTGAACTGGTTTATAATTTTGTGTTTTAATATCAATCTCATTGTTTTCAAAAGCAATATCAACACCGTATTGCTTCATCATACTCATTGTCATACGGATATACGGAACAGAAATTACATTGCCTTCAAGCCTGATTTTTAATCCATTTTGCATATAAGGTGCTATCATCATCAGTGCCGAAATATACTGGCTGCTCACACCTCCATTCAGGCTAATTTCGCCACCCATCATCGCACTTCCAAAAATACGGAGCGGTGGAAAACCTTCTTTCTCCACGTACTCAATTCGCGCTCCAAGGCTTGTCAATGCATCAACCAACAATTTTATCGGACGGTTTTTCATGCGTTCACTACCTGTGATTACCCATTCGCCAACTGTTTTTGCCAGAAAAGCCGTTAGGAAACGCATGGCTGTTCCGGCTGCACCAATATTAAAAGTAGTGTCGTTTGAATCCAACGCTTTTACGGTTACCCGCGTATCGTCACAGTCCGACAAATTTTGAATTTCATAGTGGCTATATGCCAGTGCATTCAGAATCAATGCCCTGTTGCTGATACTTTTTGAACTGGGTAGATTGATTTGAAGATTGATATCTTGTGGTTGGATATAAATAGATTTGGGTATCATAATTTATTTCAAAACGACTGAACAAGAAAAAAACGATACAAAAGTACATCTTTTTTTACAGTTAAGAATAACTAACAATACTTTTAAAGCAATTTCACGGTCAAAAAAAGCATATCTTTGTCCTGTAGATAGGAATAAGATGGTATGATGAGAACTTTTCTTTTTAGTTTGATAATGATTTGCGCTATAAGCATTACAACAGCACAATCACTCGAAGAAGTCCTTCCCGAACAAGTTGGACTTGAAGCAGGTAAACTGAAAAAAGCTGATAGCATTATTCAGGCTGCAATATATAAGAAACAAATACCCGGTGCTGTGTTGGCGGTAGTGCGTCATGGCAAAATGGCTTACTTGAAAGCGTATGGCAACAAGCAGGTTTATCCAACTGTTGTGCCAATGGATGTGAATACGGTTTTTGATATGGCATCCTGCACAAAACCCATGGCAACGGCTATCTCGACCATGATATTATAAGAAAGAGATTCGTTACGGTTACAGGACGATGTAAATATGTATATACCGGGATTTGTATATATGATTCAATCCAACAGGAAATCAAATATACGAATCGTTAATTTATTGACGCACACTTCAGGCATACCTTCTTATGCGCCCGAAACTACCATAAAAAAACGATACGGAACATCAAACCCCATTGGATTTATGAATTATATTGATTCCTGCAAACGGGATTTTGAGCCGGGTAAAAGTATGGAATACAGTTGTTTGAATTTTATAACATTACAGCATATCATCGAAAAAATAAGTGGAAAAAGCCTTAGGGATTTTGCAAAGGAAAATATTTATGATGTACTAGGAATGCATCACACCGATTTCAATCCGGGAAATGAAATGTTAGCCAACTGCGCACCGACTTCGAAACTAAAAAATGGGAGCGTATTACAAGGAATTGTACATGACCCTCTAGCACGTCAGTTTAATTGTGGAATTTCAGGTAATGCAGGGTTATTTTCGAATGCCAGTGATATTGCGATACTGGTAGCTGCATTACAAAATGGAGGTGAATGGAATGGTCATCGAATTTTACATCCAATCACCGTAAATCAAATGCGAACAGTACCTGATTCACTTAAAGCATTTGGACGAACACTTGGTTGGGACTTGTCTTCGCGTTATTCAAGCTGTAAAGGTGATTCGTTGAGTCCGAATACTTATTGCCATACCGGTTATACTGGAACATCTATCGTTATTGATCCGGACAATGACATCTCCATTATTTTGCTGACTAACCGTGTTCATCCTTTCGACAAAGGCAGTGTTGTAAAATTGCGTGCAATGGTTTCCAATGCTGTTGCAGCATCAATTAAGAAAGAAAATTCAGCTGTGTGTAATATATAAAAAAGCTTTTCCATCATTAACGAGGAAAAGCCTTTATTATAATAGTTGTTCAAAACAGTTTTATACAGCCAATTCGTAAATTTTCCGAATATCTTCTTCGGTGAGTTTCACAAAACTTCCGAGTGTATTTTCGCCCAAACCCATTGTTTTTACAAGCGTAGGAATGTCTTCTGCTTTTGCACCAAGTTGAGAGAAGCGTATTGGCATACCGATGGATGAAACAAACTGTTCGTAGCGTTCAATGCCCTGAAGAGCGGTTTTTTCCGGATGTTGGAAATCCATCTCGCAACCCCAAACCCGCACAGCAAACTGAGCAAAGCGCATAACATCGTGCTTCATCACATATTTCATCCAGGCCGGGAACATCACAGCCAATCCGGCACCATGGGCCACGTCGTACAAGCCTGAAAGTTCATGCTCCATCATGTGAGTAGCCCAATCACTATCACGTCCAACACCGCAAGTATCGTTGTGAGCCACCATGCCCGCCCACATAATATTGGCTAACGCGTCATACTCTCTGTTTGCAAGAGCTTTCGGTGCTTCGGATATCACAGTAAGCAATACAGCCTCACTGATTCTGTCTGTAATTTCAACATTTTGCGTATTCGTAAAATAGCGTTCCATCACGTGAGCCATCATATCGGTAACACCACATGCAATCTGATAATCAGGCAGCGAAGCGGTTAATTCAGGATTCAGGACAGAGAATACCGGACGAAGCGCATCACCGTTGGCAGCACGTTTCAACATACCATCTTCATGTGTAATAACCGAGCCGGTTGAACCTTCGCTTCCTGCTGCAGAAATTGTAAGTATGGTTGCAACCGGTAATGCCTTTTCAACACTTTGTTTTCCGGTATAAAAATCCCAGAAATCACCATCATACAATGCCCCGAGCGCAATAGCCTTAGCGGAATCAATAACACTACCACCACCAACTGCCAGTATAAAGTCTATTTTCTCATTTTTACAGATTTCTATTCCCTTGTAAACCACCCCACTCCGTGGATTTGGAACAACGCCACCTAATTCTGAAAAAGTGACACCTTCGACAGATAACGAGGCTTTCACACGGTCAAGAAGTCCGTTTTTCAGTACAGAACCTCCACCGTAATGAATTAAAACCCTCGTTCCTCCAAAACGTTTTACATATTTTCCGGCTTCATTCTCACGCTCATTCCCGAAAACAAAATAAGTGGGGCTATAGAAACTAAAATTATTCATTTGTAGATTAAATACTTAAATATCAATTAAATTTTCCGTCAAATTTTACATTCATATCATTCACAAACTGGCGGATGCGTTGTTCCTCTTCAAGTTTACAAATCAGTAATACATTGTTTGATTCAGCTACGATATAGCCTTTCAAATCCTGAATTACAGCCAGTTTTTCGGAAGGAAGTACAACGATGTTGTTTTCACTTTCATAGAAAGCAGTTTTGCATTTTAACGTCACATTTTCGTGCTCATCCTTAGGCGACATTTCATACAGTGATCCCCAGGTTCCAAGGTCAGTCCAGCCAAAATCAGAACATAACACATAAACATCTGAAGCCTTTTCCATGATACCATAATCAATAGAGATATTTGGACAAGAAGGATACATCTGGTCAATAAATTCCTGCTCTTTTTCAGTATTGAAGAATTCTTTTCCGGCATTAAATTTGGTTGAAACTTCCGGCAATAATTTATCAAAAGCCTGTACAATTGTTTGTAGATTCCACAGGAATATACCTGAATTCCAGAAGAATTCACCGGTTTCATAGAATATCTGTGCCAGTTCTGCATTTGGCTTTTCAGTAAAGGTCTTTACACGGCGCAGACTGGTTTCACCTTCGTCAATCTGAATATAACCATAACCGGTTTCCGGACGACTTGGCTTAATTCCCAATGTCAACAGGCAATCATTTTTCTCGATAAACTCAAAACCGATGCGAATTGTATCCAAAAAATCAGCTTCTTTCATAATCAGGTGATCCGATGGAGCTACGATAATATTGGCTTTGTCTGTCATGGATTTAATACGGTTGACAGCATAAGCGATACATGGGGCCGTATTACGACGATTTGGCTCAAGCAACACCTGACTGGCACTTATCTCCGGTAATTGTTCCAAAATCAACTCTTTATAAATCACGTTGGAAACAATCAATATATTTTCGGCAGGTACCAAATGGCGAACCCGGTCAAAAGTCATTTGTAGCAGTGAACGCCCGGTTCCAAAGAAATCGAGAAACTGTTTGGGACGGTCGTTGCGGCTGAAAGGCCAAAAGCGGCTACCAACGCCACCTGCCATGATGATACAATAGTTATTTTGCATTGTTTTAAATATTTAGAGTTTGTAAACTTGTTGTAATTTTAAAATCGTACTAAGATACTTCGTTTTTTTGAAAAAACCAAAATACATAAGTAAAAAAAAGGAATTAGCTTTTACACCAAATATAACTCAATAGCTAACTTCAATAGAAACCTTCACTGAAGGCTTTGCTTGATTACTACGATAGAAAAATGGGAGATTCTTTTAGTTTTTGATAGTCAGTGAGTTGAAATTGTTGCCAGTTCTATGGAATACTTTGTTTATTATCCACATTTCACTTTTATGGAATTTTGGCTTGTTTGGGTGCAATACCTAAATGGATTTTCAATTTTGAATTGAAATGATTAAAATTAATCGAAATACACACTATACAAAGCTAGTAATGCAAATAATAAAGCAATAACAGAAATGACTATGGAAATCCACCAATAACGTTGAGCAAAATCTTTTGCTTCCTCTGTTTTCTGTTTTTTATCCAGTACTTTTTTCTTATAATCGTACCAACCTTTGTATTTTTCGAATACCTCAAACCCTTTGGTGTCGAGTGTCATATCATATTCGCCACCCCAAAGCAAATTTATATGCTTAATCAGATTAAGATCTGTCATGTAATCAACGTACTTTTTGTCCGTCTTTATTATCATGCTTTTATTTCCGGAAATATGTTTCTTCGAATTAAAATATAATTCCTTCAGAATCTTATCTACATTTTGATTGAATTCTCTATCGTAATCCTTAATCATATTTTTTGAAATAATTATAATATTAAGTGCAAAACTACATAATTAATTTAATGCATGCAAAATTTAGTACCAAATGTTTGAATTCTACGATGTTGAAGTGTAGATTTACAAAAAAATCTCGGAATTGGAAACTTTTATGGTTTTCTTTTAAAAATACTTTAGCAAACAATTGTAACTAACTCCTTTCTAGGGTTATTCTTAGCGATATTTTGTAATACTTCATACACAATCGGACAGGTATAAGCATTCTTAATAGATAGGTTATAAATTTGATAGAAGCGTTTTCGGTCGGTGTGAGGATATTCCCGACATGCTTTCGGGCGATTTTCGTAAATACTGCAATAATTATCCGCTCCCAAAAACGGACAGGGCATAGTCTGAAAAACCGTGTCGCCATCTTCGTCAATCCGTAGATATTTTGAAATAATATCGGCTGCTTTCATTCGTAATGCTTTAGTCATTCGCTCCACATCCTTGTCGGTTATGCGTGGTCCCAATGAACGACAGCAATTAGCACATAGCAGACAATCAGTCCGTTCCGAAATTTTATCGTGTAACGCATGAATCTGCAAGTCCATTCCTTCCAGTTTTTTCTTGTTTTTAGATAAAAAGCGTTTCCATTCAGGTTCAGATTTTGAAGCCAAAACAGGCAACAATTTATAATCAGTTTGTTTATTCACAGGCTTTTTGCTCTTGATTTTTAGAATACAAATGTATTCATTAATCGACTATGAAACAAAAAATTTGATGGTTTTAGCGATTTTATTTGTATCTTTGCAGCCGTTTTATTCACAAACACACTAAAATCTATGAGTCTATTAAGTGATGTGTTGGGAAAGTTTGATGCACCCCAGCAAGTAAAAGCAATGGGTGTTTATCCTTACTTCCGCCCAATCGAATCCGATCAGGATACAGTTGTTACAATTAATGGCAATCGAGTATTAATGTTTGGTTCAAACAGTTACCTGGGACTTACCAATCACCCTCGTTTAAAAGAAGCATCTATTAAAGCTATTGAAAAATACGGAACCGGTTGTGCCGGATCACGTTTTTTAAACGGTACGCTGGATATTCACATTGAGCTGGAAGAACGTCTTGCTAAGCTTGTTCACAAAGAAGCTGCATTGGTTTATGCAACTGGTTTTACAGTAAATTCGGGTGTTGTACCTTGTGTTACCGGTCGCGAAGATTATCTAATTTTCGATGAATTAGATCATGCTTCTATCATTGAAGGCAAAAGATTATCTTTTTCAAAACAATTGAAATATCGTCACAACGATATGGATGCATTGGAAAAACTACTTCAAAAATGTGAACCTGATAAATTGAAACTTATCGTTGTGGATGGAGTTTTCAGTATGGAAGGCGATGTGGTTAAACTTCCGGAAATAGTAGAACTTTCAAAAAAATATAATGCTTCTATTTATGTTGACGAAGCTCACTCTTTAGGCGTTTTCGGAAAAACAGGAGCAGGAGTTTGCGAACATTTTGGTGTTTCAAACGATGTGGATTTAATCATGGGAACATTCAGCAAATCGCTCGGAACAATTGGTGGTTTTGTGGCTGCTGACGAAAATATCATTAATTACCTGAAACACAACTCCCGCACTTTAATTTTCAGTGCTTCGATTACTCCGGCTTCTACAGGTTGTGTATTAGCAGCATTGGATGTTATGGCAGAAGAGCCATGGAGAAAAGATCAGTTGTGGGCTAATACCAATCGTGCAAAAGAAGGTTTTCTGAAAGCCGGATTTGAAATTGGTCATACACAAACACCAATTATACCTCTTTACGTTCGTGATAACACTAAAACTTTCCAAATCACCAAAATGTTGATGGATGACGGTGTATTTATAAACCCGGTTGTTTCGCCGGCAGTACCTTCAGAAGATTCGCTGATTCGTTACTCGTTGATGGCAACACACACATTTGACCAGATTGACGAATCCATTGAAAAAATATCACGTGATGCCCGCAAATTGGGAATTATAAAATAAATAGTAGCCCCTAAATCCCCCAAGAGGGACTTAAATCACAAATTAAAAATGAATAGAACAAATCTGTAAATCAGATAAGTTCTATTCTTGTTTATGATATATACGGTTTTAATCAGATTTTCAAGTATTAAATAAAAATAAAAATATCTTCAAGTCCCCCTTGGGGGATTTAGGGGCCTTCTTTAATTATGATTACAGTTTCGAATTTAGCCATTCAATTTGGCAAACGTGTTTTATTCTCCGATGTAAACCTGAAATTCACAGCAGGTAATTGCTATGGTGTTATTGGCGCCAATGGTGCCGGAAAATCTACACTTATCCGTATGCTTAGCGGTGATTTAGACCCAACCCGCGGGACAATCCAGTTTGGTCATGGTGAACGTCTGTCGGTTTTAAAACAAGATCACTTTGAATTTGATGCGTTTACTGTTCTCGACACGGTAATGATGGGACACACAGTGTTGTGGAAAGTGAAGGAAGAAAAAGATGCTATTTATTTGAAAGAGGATTTTTCGGATGCCGATGGACTGCGTGCTTCTGAACTGGAAGATAAATTTGCAGAAATGAACGGCTGGAATGCTGATAGTGAGGCTGCTTCGTTATTGAGCGGACTTGGCATTAAAGAGGATTTGCATTACCAGTTAATGAGTGAGTTGAGCGGTATGGAAAAAGTACGGGTGTTGTTAGCTCGTGCGCTTTTTGGAAAACCGGACAATTTATTGCTCGATGAGCCAACCAACGATTTGGACGTTGACACGGTAATGTGGTTGGAAAATTATCTAGCAAACTATGAAAACACCGTATTAGTTGTTTCTCACGACCGTCACTTCCTCGATGCAGTAAGTACACACACCGTGGATATTGACTTTGGAAAAGTACAGGCATTTGCCGGTAATTACAGTTTTTGGTATGAATCGAGCCAGTTGGCACTTCGTCAACAACAAAATCAGAATAAAAAAGCTGAGGAGAAAAAGAAAGAGCTTGAAGAATTTATTCGCCGGTTTAGTGCCAATGTGGCTAAATCGAAACAAGCTACCAGTCGTAAAAAAATGCTCGAAAAACTTAATATCGATGAAATTCAGGCTTCAACCCGCAAATATCCGGGTATTATTTTTACTCCTGATCGCGATCCGGGAAATATGGTACTCGAAATTGCCGGACTTGGTAAAACGCTTGAAGATGGAACTCTACTGTTCAAAGACGTGAATTTCAATGTTGAGAAAAATGACAAAATCGTTTTCCTTTCACGCGATCCACGTGCTATGACTGCATTTTTTGAAATTATAAACGACCATGACAAAGCTCACGAAGGAACATATAACTGGGGAATAACCATAACACATGCCTATCTTCCACTCGATAACTCTGAATTTTTCAATACGGATTTGAATCTGGTGGACTGGTTAGGTCAATACTCGGATGATACGCTGGAATCATTTATTCGCGGTTATCTCGGAAAAATGCTTTTTGCAGGAGAAGAAATTTATAAAAAGGCTAGCGTTCTTTCAGGTGGTGAAAAAATGCGTTGTATGATTTCACGCATGATGCTTCGTAATGCCAACGTAATGGTACTTGATTCTCCGGCCAATCATCTTGATTTGGAATCTATTCAGGCGTTTAACAACACACTGGTGAATTTCAAAGGCAATGTATTAATGGCTTCACATGACAGGGAATTTATTCAAACCGTTTGTAACCGCATTATCGAACTTACTCCACGCGGAATTATCGACAAACAAATGGATTATGATGATTACGTTACATCCGAAGAAATTAAAACCCTACGTGAACGTTTGTATAAATAAAACACCGTTTAAAACCCTGATTTATCAGAATTTCTATATCTTTGCTCCACATCTTAAAATTATATGATATGGAAGAAGAAAAGAAATGTGATTGTAAAAGTAAAAACCAAAATCATCAGGCTACTGCCTCAGGTGGAGCGGTTTATGGATTGGGGTTAATTGGTGCAGCTGTTTTTTTCATTTCACATGCTACCACATTTTGGTTGGGAGTCTTAGGCTTAGGCAAAGCCATTGTTTGGCCGGCATTATTGGTTTATCATGTATTTAAACTGTTGTACAGCTAACCAGACTAACTAATTTTCAAAAAAAGCTTTTCTCAACTCTGAGAAAAGCTTTTTTTGTTTTATACAATTATCGTTTTTTTTCAAGTTTTATTGTTACTCTGTCTACTTTTCCTCCAAGCGGTGGATTTAGTTTCGACAGCCTCACTCTTACTTCCTTAATTTGCGGAAATTCAGTAGAAACACTATCTAAAATCCGTTGTCCAACGTGTTCAATGAGTTTCGATGGAATCTCCATCTCACGTTTCACCACATCATAAACTAACTGGTAATTGAGCGTATGTTCCAGATTATCAGTTTGCCCGGCAAGATCAGTATTTAACTCAAGGCTTAAACTCACAATAAAGGTATTGCCCAGTGTTTTTTCGTGTTCCAAACACCCATGGAAGGCATGAAACTCCATATTTTCAAGAATGATAAAAGAGCCCCCGACCCCTGAAGGGGAGTTTGGATTAGTTTTATTTTTTATATCCATGTTTTACTGTTTTGATTTGAAATATTACTAAAAGGTGGTTGTAACTCAGTTCCCCTTTAGGGGTTAGGGGCAACTACCTCGCTTTCAAAATTGCCATCTGCAACAAAGGTACGAATTTTTACACCCTTCTTTACCTGATTAATAGAAGTTATACGTTTTCCATTCAGGGAACTTATGGTGTAGCCATGTTTTAGCAGGTAAATAGGAGAATGTGTTTCAATATTATTTTCCAACAATGCCAGACGGTTGTTTTCCTTCAAAAAACGAAGTCTGACTGCTGATTGTAAACCTGTCTTTAGATTATCTAGTTTGTGAGTTTTTCGTATCACCCAACTGGTCAAAACCTGACGGATACGCATCTGAGTCAGATCAAAAAAACGAAATTCATCTTCAATTTTGTTTTTTACTGAGTCAGTGATTTCCAATAAAATAGAATTGACTTCATTTTCGGCTTGTTGCATCAATGAAATCAGAAATTCAGCGGCAGCTGTTGGAGTTTTCACGCTGGTATGAGCCACAATATCCAAAATGGAAATATCACGTTGATGACCTATTCCTGCGAGGACAGGTAATGGAAACTGAGCACAATTCAATGCAAGGTCATACGAATCAAAACAAGCTAAATCAGTTGTTGCACCACCGCCACGAATAATCACTACCACATCAAACAGGTCAATATTCTCATAGATTTTTTCCAATGCGGCTATTATCGAGCCTTCAGCCTGATCGCCTTGCATAATAGCCGGAAAAAGTTTTATATTAAAGGCAAAGTTATCATTTTTCAACTGATCGCAAAAATCACCATAACCGGCAGCAGTGGCCGAAGAAATTACAGCTAAACGTTGTGGTAAAACAGGCAATTCCAGTTGCTTGTTCATGTCCGCAATACCATCTGCCTTAAGTCGGCGAATAATTTGCAATCTGCGGGCAGCCATTTCACCAATCGTAAAAGTTGGGTCAATATCGCGGATATTCAAACTGAAACCGTAAACTACATGAAATTCAACTGTTACCGCCACCAATACATTCAATCCTGAACGTAGAACCTGTCCTGTACTACTCTCAAAATAGGGTTTCAACATTCGGTATGTGTTTGCCCATATAGTAGCTTTTGTTTTGGCAAGTATGGTATCCGAACCATTATCCTTTTCAATCAACTCCAGGTAACAATGACCACCCGGATTTTCGCGCAACTCACTTATCTCTGCACGTATCCATACAGATGAATCGAAATTCGACCGAATGGTTTCCTGAATTTGAGTTGTAAGTTCGGAAAGTGTTATGGAAGTCATTTTTTATCAGATTCAATTGAGTTGAAAAGTTTGAAATGAAGTCGTCTTGACTTTTATAATGTTGCTATTTTTGAGAATTTATTGCTGATCTGAATCGGGTCTCGCGAGTTCCAACTCGCGG
>CAIKVR010000204.1 GCA_903830915.1 uncultured Bacteroidales bacterium | reverse complement strand
GCAAGCATTTGAATTGTACTATCACTAAAAGCTATCCCGCGATTTGAGTGTTCAAGCATTTCTTTTATGGGAGTAAACAGTTTTTTATTTTGAAAACTTGAAGGTAATATGTCTTGATGAAATTGTATTGTAACCACCAAATCTGCACCCCCTGTTTCACTTTGCCATGAATGAAACACATTAGGACCCGTAATTACTAAATCCCGGGTTTTGTATTCGCTTATTGATTCGCCAACAATACGTGTTCCTTTTTCATTTTCAACATAATTAATCTCATATTCGGGATGATAATGTGTTTGATAATCAAATTTAGCATTTGGATGATAAAGAACAACAAAAAAATCTTCTTTGGTTAGTGGTGTGATTTCTCTTATTATGTTTTTCATATTCGCAGTTTCAATGTGTACAAAATAGTATTGTTATTTCAAGAAGTGAAACAGATTACAAATATATGCTATTTTTCAAATCTATATCTACTTTGGTCTTAAAATCTTTACTTTAAGTACTATTTTTAAAATATATGGATTATCTTAAGGTCAGCAATATTTAGAATTTACAATTTTTGTTGATTATCTTAAGCAAAATAGTATATCTATCTAAAGTGAAATTTACTTTTGTCGACATTGATTAAATTTTGTATTTGAAATTGTATATATTTTCTTAATTGCGAAATTATATAGACTTTACAATAACAAAATATCATTACTATATCGCAAAATAATACTGAAATCAGTGTTCTATTAGCTCTATTTTTGTTCCGTGGAATATATATAGAACTCAAATAAATAAAACAAAATAAAATGAAGTTGAAGAAATACCCGGGAAATCCAATTTTATCCGCAAATCCTGATAATTCGTGGGAAAGCTTAGTAGTGTGTAATCCAGCTGCCTGGTATGAAAATGGAACGTTTTATTTATTGTATCGTGCTGCAGGAAATGATGCCGAACATTTCATTCACATCGGTCTTGCAACAAGTACTGACGGATTTAATTTTACGAGAGCTCAGGACAAACCAGTTCTGTCACCGGGTATCGGAAGTTTTGATGGAGGTTCTGTTGAAGATCCCCGGGTGGTGAAGTTTGGTGATGAATATTATATGACCTATGCTTTTCGCCCCTATCCTCCAGGTCAATACTGGAAATACGACTATGATGAAGTGAAAGCCCCTCAACATGACCATTTTGCCCCGAAATGTTTACGGGATAATGTTGGAAATACGGCATTAGCTGTATCAAAAGACCTGATTCATTTCAAAAAAGTGGGTCGATTAACTGAACCAAATCTTGATGACCGCGATGTGATTTTCTTCCCCGAAAAAATTAACGGTAAATATTATATGCTTCATCGTCCGAAAGATTATGTGGGCATAGAATTCGGAACTGAATATCCGGCAGTTTGGATAAAAAGTTCTGAAGACTTGATGAGCTGGAATGTTGAAAGTCAGCTTTTGATAAAAGGAAAAGAATGGTGGGAAGTAAAAGTGGGAGGCAATACGCCTCCAATCAGAACTTCCGAAGGATGGTTGATGATTTATCATGGTGTAGATGATAATTTTACCTACCGAATAGGTGCTTGCCTGCTCGATCTGGAAGATCCAACTAAAATTCTATATCGCACAAAAGATTTTATTATGGAACCCGAGACCGAATTTGAGAAAGACGGTTTATATAAATGGGGTGTTGTATTCCCTACAGGTAACGTGTTGGTAGGCGACACACTCTACGTTTATTATGGTGCTTCCGATCAATGGTGTTGCGTTGCAACTACCAATATTCATGAATTAGTTCAGTTTATAAAAGACAACACCGAAAAAACTGTAGATAATAAAGAAAAAAAGACAGTTTCAGAAGTTCAATTCGCGACTATTCAATAACTTTAGCCCGTTTTTAAATCACAATTTGTAAACTCTTAAATTAATTCAACAATATGAAAAGTCTTTCGTGGATTGACATTGTAAGTATTCTGGTATTTTTGGTTTTTACCATTACATACGCTCTCAAAAAAAGTAAAAATAAAGATGCTGCCGGCTATTTTCTTTCCGGAAAAAGCGAAAACTGGTTTGTCGTTGGTTTGTCGTTGTTCGCAGCAAGTGTTTCAAGTTCAACACTTATTGGTCATTCCGGCGAAGGTTTTATAAGTGGAATCGCCGTTTTTAATTACAATATCGGTGCCGTATTTGTAATAATTTTTGTGGCACTTTTCTTCTTGCCATTTTATATCAAAACAGGTATTTACACTATTCCGGGTTATTTGGAGCGTCGCTTCGACCGTCGTTCAAGTGTTTATTTTTCATTTATAACCATTATTGGGAATGTGTTTTTGGATGCTGCAGCTGCCTTATATACAGGTGCATTGATTCTGAAAGTAATTTTTCCTGAAGTTGATACCATCTATGTAATCTGGATTATGGCTGCTATTGCAGGCTTTTATACAATCGTTGGTGGTTTGTCTTCAGCTATTTATGCTGATATTATTCATACCATTGTATTGATTGTTGGTTCCATCTTTCTGGCATTTTTCTGTGTTCACACCATTGGCGGTTGGGATACATTTATGCAACGCTTTGACGATGGGGTGTGGATGAGCTTGATTCGTCCGGCAAATGATCCAACAATGCCATGGATTGCCATTATTATTTCATTACCAATTCTTGGATTTTATTTTTGGGGAAATAATCAGGTTATGGTTCAACGTGTTTTATCTGCCAAATCCATCGATCAGGGACGTAAAGGTGTTTTATTTGTGGCCTTTATCTATCTTTTCACTTTGTTCATTTTCATTATGCCGGGTATTATTGCCCGCGGAATTAATCTTTTTGGTGTGGAATTACCAAAGGAAATTATTTCGGGTGATACACTTCGAAAAATATACAATGTGAATACCAATGAAGTATATCCACGCCTGATAATGAAACTAATGCCGGTTGGAATGATGGGTTTGATTCTGGCAGCCATGGTTTCAGCCCTGACTTCAGCATTAAGCGCAACTCTTAACTCGGTTTCAACCCTTTTCACGATGGACTTTTACCGCAAAATGAATCCAAAAGCCGACAGTCAGAAGTTGGTTCGTGTAGGTCAGATAACTTCTTTCGTGGTACTGATAATTGCAGTTTTATGGTCACCACTTATCGGAAAATTTGCTTCGCTGGTTTCTTATTATCAGGAATTTGTATCGTATTTGGCACCTCCTATCGTGAGTGCATTCCTTCTCGGACTTTTCTGGAAACGCTCCAATGCACACGGTGCATTTGCCGGACTGATGGTGGGAATTGCAACAGCAGCAACCATTATGGTTTTGAAATTCGGATTTGATATTAAAGTGCCGATTCATTTTCTGATGTGGGCTCCGATTTTGTTGGTTTTGAGTAGTACTGTGAATGTTATTGTGAGCTTGTCTACCGGAAAACCCGATGAAACAAAAGTAGCCGAAAACACCTGGAATAAAAAGCTTCTGACAGACGATTTGAAAGAACAAAAAGGAACTCCATGGTACAAAAACTTCTATGTGTTAGCTACACTTCTTGTTCTTGCTGCAATAGTTGAATATATTATTTTCTGGTAGAATTTTTCAACAAAAGCACAATCTGATGTAAATTATCAGATTGTGCTTTTGCGACAGAATAATTGTCCAACATGAAAAAGTACATTCTTTTTATTTTTTTCCCCACATTTTTGTTTGCTCAAACCAAATATTGGAATGAGAAAACCCAACTCGTTCCATGGCGACTTCCCCTTGTAAACAACATTAAAAATATTGAATACATCGATTTGGATGGTGATGGGAAACCCGATGTGCTGAAAACAACCATTCTGGATGGCATTCCAATCATGTGGATTGACGACGATCACAACATGAAATACGGTGATCTCGAAGGGGATCAGGTAAATGATTGTCTGCTGGTTGATTTGAATAAAGATGGAATTTACGGTGGACCGGGCGATTTATGTATCGATTGGACTGATACCAACGGAGATGGAATAGCTGATATACAGTTGATTGTTAGCAACGGAGGACTTGGAACCCGAAATTATTTCGATTGGGGTGCCGATTATATGTACATAATTGATTATGGCGAAAAGGATGGCATTCAGAACTTTGTAAACTGGAATCAGGTTGTTCTGAAAGCATGGGAGCACAACGGTCATTGTGATTTTTATACCGATTATCATGGAAATACGCTTTTCCTGAAAATGCATGGCTCATCTTTCCGCATTGACGATTTGCGTTACAGTTGGGAAAATCCTTTTATTTTCTATGATGAAGATAGGGATGGACTTACTGAAATGACTATCCGGTTAGTTGATTCTCCGCAGTTTCGACCAAAGCCAAACGAAAAGTCAGATAGTAAATTCGATAACATCAATCCCGAACACGATATACTATTTACAAAAAAGATTGACTGGGCTGGAATTAGCTGGGATTTGGATAATGACAATAGTGCAGGAAATGAATTTGACTTCGATATGTCATTGAAATTCTCCGGACCAGGGTTTGACTATTCCGATCAGGTACATAAATTCTCAACTATGCGTGGACTGCCGGCAGCCGATAAATTTTTCTACGATCCACGTTGGAGACAGAATGATAAGTTGATTTACACCGACCCGAAAGTGGCTTATGATAAGATTTTTAAGGAAGGAAAATGGAATTATTGCTGGTTTGTGTTTGATGAAGATGACGATTGTAATCGCTGGGAGCGTGTTGAATTTTACGAACCGAAAGATTTATGGAAAATTGGCATGGAAAAAGGCGGATTGGATAATAACAAACAATCGGATGCAGTGGGTGACAGAGGCGAATTTGATACCGATTTTTCAGGAAAAGGAAATTTATACATTGCACCGTTCGATGGCAGGTTGCATTTGTACGGAGCTGAATGGGGAGCCTGGCGCGTGGACATGACTGCCGGTAGTTTTCAGGGTTATGGCGGACTTTATCCACCAGCAAAATCTCATGTTCGCGACCAAATTGAACCTGAAAAGTGGGCAACCGTGCGCTATTCTGACACCAACAACAATGGATTTATCGATTGCATTGAATACGATTTGGATGGCGATCAGGTTTTCGAAGAAAAAGTATCTTTGTTGGAACTTGGAATTGACGATAAGGCAACTATCATTGAGACCGGAAAAACCAATTATAAATCATTTACCAAAACATTTTCTGATTTAACAGCCAAAATCTGGTCACGTTCACAAACAATTATCAATATTGCCAAAAAACAGGGAGTCAGCCCAATTTGGTATGCTTTCTGGCAGCAACCACGATCAATGTTCGAGAAATATCAATACGGCTATTGGCTTAGTTTTTATCTGTATAAAGATATGTGCCATGTTGCCTTGCTCAAAGGTGATAAGGAATTGAAGCACAAACTTGATGTGGCTTATTATTCAGGTAATTGGGCGAATTTTAAATAAATTGAAATGAAAAGAAATGTTCTGATTATACTATTGTTTGTTGGCGTTATTTATTCAAATGCCCAATTAAAAGTGGCTGGGATTTTTGGCAATAATGCAGTGATTCAACAGGAAATTGCTGCTCCGGTATGGGGGCAGGCCAAAGCAGGTGAAACAGTTACCGTTCAGATTGCAGGAAATGAAGTGAAAACCACTGCCGATAAAAATGGTGACTGGATGGTCAGGCTGATTCCAATGAAAGCAGATGGAAAACAATACGAGTTAACCGTAAAATCGGGAATTGAAACTATTGTTTATAGAAATATCAGAATCGGAGAAGTATGGTTTGCTTCGGGGCAATCGAATATGCAGTTCAAAATGGGCGGTGGAGTGCAAAATCAGGATGAAGAAATTGCAAAAGCTGATTATCCTGATATCCGTTTTAATACGGTTGATTTAATTACATCAGTCCAGCCAATGAAAGATATTCAGCAAAAAGACTGGCAAATTTGCAACCCTACTAATGTGAAAGATTTCTCTGCTGTCGCTTATTTTTTCGCTCACGAACTGTATTCAGATAAAAAAGTTCCGGTTGGAATTATAGTTGGGGCTCGTGGAGCTACCAATCTTGAAACATGGATGAGTCGTGACCGATTGATGACACATCCCGATTTCCCAGAACAATTAGCAAAATTGGGTACGGATACAACTGTCTGGAACGATAAAGTCCGTAAAGCAATTCAGTTGGAAAAAGACCGTGATATGATAGCAAACACGTCAATGAACGGATTGAATCTCAAGGTAAATGCATTGAAATACAGTGATGGCGATTGGACAAAAACCAGTTTTCCGATTAATATGGGCAAAATGGGTTATCCCGGCTTTTGGGGGTTGGTTTGGATTCGGAAAACAATAGAAATTCCAACGAAATCTGCAAAAAAAGAATGGAAAATTCAGTTGCCTATAAAAGATCAGGATGACCGGATTTACCTGAATGGTAAAGAAATAGCCCGCAGTGTTTCCAAACTGAAAGAAAAAGTGATTACAATTCCTGCAGGAAGTATGAAAGCCGGAATAAACATGCTGGCTGTGAGGATGTATGTTCAGTGGGGAAGTGCCGAGATTGGAAATGATAAAAACGACTGTTATTTGCTTTCGAACGATGGTGAACGCATTGAATTAAACGGAGAATGGAAGTCGAACAACAAAATTGAACCCGCTGTGGCTCAATGGCAGGATTATTACAATTCGAGCACTGTAAATTTCAATGCCGTTGTCAATCCTGTTATACCGTATGGAATAAAAGGTTTTTTGTGGTATCAGGGCGAGAATAACGCCAGCCGGTTTAAACAATATGCCGATTTGCAACCGATGTTGATTGATGATTGGCGTGTGCGATGGGGACAAGGATATTTGCCGTTTTTGTATGTGCAATTAGCCAATTATATGGAACGCTCGGCAACCCCAAAATCTGCAGATACCTGGTCTAGTTTCCGCGATGCACAAACTTCCACGCTTTCCAAATCGCAAAATACAGGCATGGTTTGTACGATTGACATTGGTGATGGAAATGATATTCACCCGAAAAACAAACAAGAAGTTGGTAAAAGGTTGTATATTGCAGCCAAAGTGAAAGCTTACGGCTCGACGGAAGCTTATTCGGGTCCCATGTTTAAGTGGGCTAAATTGGAGGGAAATAAATTGAAAATCGCATTTGATTTTGCTCAAAATGGATTAAAAACCACAGACAATCAGGCTGTAAAAGGCTTTGCTATTTGTGATAAAGATGGTAAATGGAGTTGGGCAGATGCGAAAATCAGCGGAAATGAAATTAGTATTGAAAATGCAATCAATGCAACCCGCGTTCAATATGCCTGGCAATCGAATCCTGATTGTAATTTATATAATGCCGAAAATTTACCGGCAATTCCGTTTAATGTTGAATTAAAAAAATAAGTTGAATAATAATCCGATGAGAAAAATCCTTTCAACAATACTG
>CAIKVR010000203.1 GCA_903830915.1 uncultured Bacteroidales bacterium | reverse complement strand
CAGCAATACCAAGTGCTATACCAATAAAACCAAGAATAATAGAACTACCTACATGTCCCAGACCACACAGAGCTGTGAACCATGCGGTTTTTGTAATTGACCATTTTTTCGCCTTTGCTATTACAATGAATGGTAAATAATGATCGGGTCCTGTAAGGGTATGAATAAATGCTATTGAAATAGTTGTTATTAAAAGTATTGTTAATTCTTGTGTCATATTTTTAAAATTTAGTAAAATTAATTCATAAACTTTTAATTTTGGGCTAAAGCCCAGCAATAACGGCTTTTTCAATTACCCCGACCTTAAGGTCGGGGCAATGCAAAAGCTATATATATATATGGACTTTAGTCCAATTTGTGAATTAATCAGGCTAATAAAATTCAGATTAAATATTAACTTAAAGTGATATAAATGTATTTTAATCAATAGTTCGGTAATTTTTTCATGCAAAGATATGAACAAATGTATGTAAAAAACTTTTAATAAAGCCTATTGTAGGCGAAAGAAAAAGCATCAAGATTTGTTTTATGCAGAACAAAAGACTTGATGCTATGAATAAGAGCGAAACTCTTATCGGTGCAATAATAGGAAAACTGTCTGGATTGAACAAATCCAGAGAAAAATTTATGATAAGTATTTTCATGCTGTATTTAGGACTCAGAGGCAGATATAATTTTTTAAACATGGCACGTTACGGAGAGTATGGCGAACAAACATACAGGAATCAATTTGATAAGCCGTTCGATTTTATTGAGTTTAATACGACAATTATAAAAGCAAACTGTTCCTGTCATTTGGTCAATGCCTTTGATCCGAGCTATATTCCGAAAAGCGGGAAGGAAACAGAGCATCTTGGAAAATTTTGGAGCGGGTGTTCACAAAAAGTATTAAAGGGCATAGAGATAGGCGGGTTTGCTGTAGTAGATGTGGAAAACAATACAGCTTTTTCCTTAGAGGCAATTCAAACACCATCGGTAAAAGAACTTAAAGCAGAAGATAAAACTTTGGTTAATCACTATGTTTCCTTGGTAATTGAAAGAAAAGAAAATTTAATTTCTTTCTCGCCGTATTTGGCAGTTGATGGATATTTTGCAAAGAAAGAATTTATAAATCCAATAATGAATCAAACCGAATTACAAGTTATAAGCAAAATGCGAAGTGATGCGAACCTACACTATATATACAGAGGCGAATCAACTGGTTTGCGAGGGAGACCAAAAACATTAGATGGAAAGATAAAAATGCAGCAAATAGATAAACGTCGCATCAAACTTTGTTTTGAAAATGATGAAATAAAAATTTATGAAGGCATCGTATTTAGTAAATCATTAAAGAGAAAGATTAAATTGGCTTATCTTGAGCTGAACTCTGGAGGGTATGCTGTACTATTTTCAACAGATTTGAATTTAGACGGGCAAACAATTTATGTGTATTATAAATGTAGATATCAAATTGAATTTTTATTCAGAGATGCAAAACAATTTACAGGACTTACACAATGCCAGGCAAGAAGTGAAAGCAAAATGCATTTTCACTTTAATGCTTCATTAACCAGCGTTTCAATTGCCAAATGTGTATACTTTTTAAAGGATAGAAAAGCTAAAAGTGAATCATTTTCCATGAGTGATGTAAAAACAATGCACCTCAATAAAATCATGGCTGACAGAATTTTTGCAAACTTAGAAATTGACCTGAGTTGCAAAAAAATAAGAAGGGTTTATCGGGACGCTATATGGTTAGGTAAAATTGCGTGTTGAAATGCATTAAAAAATTAACGAACTATTGATTTATTAAAATTCAAGTAAATTTGTCTTTGAATAATTTTAAATGTGCAAAATTATATATAATTCATAATATATGTTGAAAAATAAGATAATACCAATAATTATGTTTAACCTGATACTTTTTTCAAGCAGCTGCAATTCGCAGGATAAACCTGATAAACTTAAATCAGGTGATCGTAAACCTGCTGTGGCAGGACAGTTCTACCCTTCCGACACAGCCAAACTGAGATCCATGCTAAAAGAAATGTTTGCTAAAGCTACACCAAAATCAGTAAATAATGTTTTTGCCGTTATTTGCCCTCATGCGGGTTATGTGTATTCGGGGATTGTTGCAGCATCTTCCTATAATCAGGTTGATCCGAACAAAGAATTCAAAACAATT
>CAIKVR010000202.1 GCA_903830915.1 uncultured Bacteroidales bacterium | reverse complement strand
CTGATTGAACTCCTGAAAGAACATGAAGTGGAGTTTGACGAAAAGTATTTGATATAAGGTCTTCTGGCTAAAATTCTTTGATTCTTTATTAGTTTATGTAAAAATATCTTTATATTTGCAACTTGTTAAATCAACTCGTCCGCTGTAGCGACAGCGGCATTACATATTAATAGCATTTGCTATTATCCTTGCATACTGAAACGTAGGAAATTTTAGAGTCACGCAAAGAATAAGTTAGTAAATGCTCACGCCAAACGGCGTGGGCATGACTTATTTGCGTGACGGTCTCCTACGACCTCAGTATGCTTTAAGGAGTGTTCCACGCTTTTTTTATGCCCAAAAGTGAAGAAAAACACAAAAAGTACTAACTATAAAACATTTGAAATTAGAGAAAAATCTTTAAGAACATTAGATTTTCCCTCATCTATGCTACTTAATGAATAAAACTTATTTAAAATAAAAACTATGCAAAAAGAGAAAGTAAAATGTTTAATTGTAATGTTGTTTGCCTTTGCACTTAGCGGAATACAGGCTCAAAATACACTTAATGTGTATGACAAATCGAAAAACAAAACAAGCTTTACGGTTAGCCAAATTCAAAAGCTAACGTTTTCAGGAGGAAATATGACAATAAGCAAATGGGATGCAACTTCAAGTTTATATACATTATCGAATTTGGGGTATCTAAACTTTACAAACATATCAACAGATTTACATTCAAATCAAATTGATAATAAATTATTAGTTTATCCAAACCCTGTAAAAAATGTGCTAAATGTAAACTATTCAAATTCCTCTAACGAATTCTTACAGAAATTAGAAATAATCGGCATTGACGGCAAAATGGTACTTAGCACCAGATTAAACAATGAAAATGCCAACATTCCTGTAATGTTTCTAAGTAAAGGAATCTATTTCTGCCGCTTATTTGTAGGCAACAGTGTAATAACAACAAAATTTATAAAACAATAATCAAAATGAAAAAAATATGAAAACAACTTGGACATTTTTTTTAGCTTTATTCATTACAGCCAATTTAGTTATAGCACAAGATACACTTTATGTATATAAAACTGGTGCAGTAATTTACAAACAAGCTGTAACAGGAGTGGATAGTGTAACTTTTTATAAACCAAGTTTTCCAACTAATGGATTAGTTGCTTGGTGGCCATTCAATGGTAATGCAAATGACGAAAGTGGAAACTTGCACAATGGTACTGTAAATGGTGCTACACTTACATCTGACAGATTTGGAAAAGTAAATAGTTCCTATTCATTTAATGGCTCAGGTAATCAATGGATTGACTGTGGGACTAGTGCTGTGTTTGCTCAAACTACGAATATGACAATTTCAGCTTGGGTTTATTTAAATGTGTTTAGTTCTAATGGTAATGTTGGTTATATTATAACAGGGACATACGATGGATTAAGTAGTAGTGGATATATTTTTAATGTAGTAGGACCAAGTAAAGCAAACCTATCATTTAGATGGAGTTCGCCAACAAGCCAAACTGAAACAGGGAATTCAAATCTAAATATTAATACTTGGTATCATGTAGTTATTACTTATGATGGAAATAGTACAAAATTATATTTAAACGGTATATTAGATAAATCTCAAATTGATTCAAATCCCATCGGTAAAACACACCTATATATAGGAGGAAGTGGTTCAGTATGGTATGCGCCTACATTTAATATGAATGGAAAAATTGACGATGTGGGAATTTGGAATAGAGCATTATCACAGCAAGAGATAATATACTTGTATAATGCAAAATGATAACTCAGCAATAATATTTTTATTTCTCTAAATTGACAATAATATCTTACATGTAATTAATATTTTAAATTATAACAGTATGGAATTAAATGAATTGATTGGAAAAGCATTATCAGAATTGGATGCATCTAAAAGATATGAACAAAAAAAGAATTATTTAGTTGAGGAAGTATTACTAGAGGTTTACTTTTCAAAAGTAGAAGATTCTGGAGGTAAATTAAAACTCACAATTATAGAGGGTAGTATGAATGCAACAACGAATAATTATCATAAAATTACAGTCAAACTGAAACCTAAAAGTAATCGGAATTCTCTTGTTATTCGCTCAGAGTAGTACTTAGTTGTTAATAATTCATTGGCTCACTTTTATAAACTGTGCCTATAAAGAACTAAATACTACCCAACTCCATTGACGGCCTCACATTATGTGAAGTCGTCAATTTTGTTTATAGAATATGATTAGTCCTATATGCAATGCATGGCTATATGATATGAATGGATAGGTATATTGTTATTCAACCCCTGTCAGGGTTGTGTTCATCTGTGTATTGCGAATCTCCATGCATTGCATACATGGTTAATCACATTAAACCGCGTTGCGGTTCGTATGGTGATACACAAAACCCCGAAGGGGTTGAATTCGATTAACCACGGGTGATAACCCGTGGAAAAGAAAGGGGATGTATGTGATTAACCATGGGTAGCAACCCGTGGAGAGAGATAGGAGGTAAAGAATCAAAAACCCGCTGCAAGCCAAAACTTACAGCGGGTTTACTATATCTTAGAATCGGGGGTCTTACATTCCAAAACTAAACAAAGCAATCTGACTATAAATAGTACTGATTAAACCAACCACCAGAATACCCAGAGTACAAACCACTAAACTGAGTTTCAAAGGAAAATCGCTTTTTACAGTTTCGATAGGGTTTTCGCTTTTGTTCAGGAACATCGCTTTGATTACTAACAGGTAGTAATACAACGATATGATAGTGTTCAACAAGGCGATAAAAACCAAAACATAATAGCCCTGAGCAGCTGCAGCCGAGAATACGAAGAACTTGCTGAAGAATCCTGCAAATGGTGGAATACCTGCCAATGAAAACAAAGCCAGCATCATTACGAAGCTTAAGCGTGGATTGGTTTGGTATAAACCGTTGTAATCGTCCATGCGAACTTTTCCGGTACGTTCTTCGATAACTGAAAGAACACCGAAGGCAGCCAGGTTAGAGAACATATAAACCAATACATAATAAACCAACGAAGCCATACCCATTTTTGAACCACTGATAACTGCCAACAGGATATAACCTGCTTGTGATATTGACGAGAACGCTAAGAAACGTTTCAGGTTTTGCTGACGGATTGCAAAAACGTTAGCCACTGTAATACTTATAACAGCCAATCCGTACAGGATAGGTTGCCATTGAGCTACAAGGTTACCAAATACTTTGATTAATAAAGTAAATAACACGAATACAGCCGCACCTTTTGAAATAACCGAAAGATACGATGTGATGTTGGTTTGTGAACCTTCGTACACGTCGGGTGTCCACAAGTGGAACGGAACCAATGATATTTTAAAGAACAACCCAACCGAGAAGAACACAAACGCCATGATTTGAAGCGGCGTTCCGGTAATCAGTGTTGCTAAATCAGTGAAGTAAAGTGTTCCGGTAGAACCGTAGATTAATGACATACCGAAAACCGAGATGCTTGAAGCAAATACGGCTGAAAGAATATATTTTGCACCCGATTCAGCAGCTTTTCGGTTCGATTTATCGAAAGCAACCAGAGTAGCCATTGGAATTGAAGCTGTTTCCAGTCCTATAAAGAACATTAGGAAGTTACCTGACGAAATCATAAAATACATTCCCAGTAAGGTAGAAAGTGTCAGGAAGTAGAATTCACCCCGTTTAATGCGATTTGCATCTTCGTTCAGGAATTTATGTGCCTGAAGTAATATGATAATTGTACCAACGTTCAGAATACTTTTTACTACCGTCTGCATTGGAGTGTACTGAAACATACCACCGGCAATATGAAAAGCATCACGTGGCACGAAATTTAGAATCGTGTGTGCAGTCAGCAGTAAAATTGCAACGGGTTGAAAATACTTAGTGCTATTTTTTCCGGCGAATATATCATAAACCAGAAGGATAATCATCACTGCCAGCAAAGAAAACTCTTCGCGCATTTGTAAAAAACTACTGTAATCCATATAATGTTGATTTGTTGAATCGTTTATTTGTTGAATCTAAGTTGTGTACTCGTTTACTTGTCAACTTGTTTACTTGTTTACTTGTTTACTTGTTTACTTGTAACTATTTAATCAGTTGTCCGATAACAGGTAAAACACTATTGTCAATCATGCTCGATACCCAGAAAGGAGCTGAACCAAGTGCAAAAATGGAAACAATAAGTACAGTAACAGAGATACGTTCGTACCAAACTGCGTCTGTAAGTTCTTCGTGATGTTTGTCCTGAATAGGGCCAATAATGATTTTACCAACTACACGAAGAATATAAACTGCTGTGATAACGATAGAAGCGCAGGCGGCTATTGTCAATACACGGTGGAATACATCGGTGTGTTGGAATGCACCAACAAAAATTGTCATTTCGGCAACAAAACCACTTAAGCTTGGCAAACCTAAGGATGCCATACCGGCTATTACATAACTAACACCAAGAAAAGGCATTACTTTCATTAAACCACCCATCAACTTGATATCCCGGGTGTGAGTACGTCCGTAAATCATACCAATCAGCGCAAAGAATAAGGCTGTCATTAAACCGTGAGAAAGCATCTGAAGAATTGCACCGGTTGCAGAAGTTTCGTTCATCATCAGAATGGCAAAAAGCACCATACCACAGTGACTAACTGAAGAATAAGCGTTGATATATTTTAAGTCGGTCTGGTGAATAGCACCGAAAGCACCATAAACTACCGAAATACCTGTAAGAATAAGGAAAATCCATGCCTGTTCGTGAGCAGCTTCAGGCATTAAGTACATAGCGACGCGAAAACAACCATAACCTCCAAGTTTCATCAACACACCGGCGTGTAACATAGATACAGCGGTAGGAGCAGAGGCATGACCATCAGGAGACCAGGTATGGAATGGGAACAAAGCACCCAATACACCAAATCCCATAAAGGTAAGCGGGAAGAAATAACGTTGCAATTCAACAGGAATATGAAGTTTGGCAAGTTCTAATATGTTTAAAGTAGTTGCTCCCGAACCGAAATAAATTCCCAAAATTCCAACCAGTAATAATGCAGAACCACCCATAAGCATCAGGGTAAGTTTCATAGCTGAGTATTCTTTTTTACCTGTTCCCCAGATACCAATTAGCAGATACATTGGAATCAGTGCTATTTCGTAAAACATGAACATAGTGAATAAGTCGACGGAAATAAAGAATCCAAATACACCGATTGAAAGTAAGCTGAACCATAGGAAAAATTCTTTGGGTAGCGGATCAATTTTCCATGATGCAAACACACCGGTAAATACAATGATAGCAGCTAATATAAGCATAGCTACCGAAATACCATCGACACCAACCGAATAATGAATGTTGAATGCAGGATACCAAACTGTAGTAGCAGTGTAAAGCATAGTGGCAGTTTCACCTGCAGCACGGTCAGTCAGATACATATAAGTCAACACTCCGGACAGAATCATCAAACACGATGCTCCGAGTGTCATAACAAATTGCATTTGACCGCGACTTTTCGAGAAGAAAAGACCCACCATCATTAAGGTTGGTATAAGTACAAATAAGGATAAAAAGTTCATAAAATAATTTTTTGCCCCCTAAATCCCCCTAAAGGGTGACTTAAAGATTCTTGTTTTACATGTTTTTTATTTCAATAGCTCCATAATTCCCCCTTTAGGGGGTTAGGGGGCTTATATAAATATCACTATTGCAGCAATTACCAATACTCCCAACAGGAATACATAAGCATATTGCTGAACCTGACCACTCTGGAATCCTTTTGTTTTTGCAGAAACCCACTGTGTTGTATTAGCAAATCCATCCATTGTTGCATCAATAACATGACGGTCGAACCAGGCAATGGGACGTGAAACACTGTTGAAAATGATTTTCTTGGTAATAAACAAATATACTTCATCGATGTAGAAACGATTTGAAGCACCTTTGTATAAGCCCGAGAATGTTTTTGCCAGTTTATCAGGGGTAGTAGTTGGTTTGCGATACATCAGCGTGGCTACCAAAATAGAAATACTTGCAATAACAACACTCATGATTGCCACTGTTGAGTCAATTTGAATGTGATATTCTGCTCCTGTACTGCTTATGAATTCTCCAAAATGTGGTAATCCAGGAATTAAGTGGATAATACCAATCAGAACTGTTACTGAAGCAAGGAAAATCAATGGGAAAGCCATTGCAAACGGTGATTCGTGTGGTGTGTGTCCATGTCCGTGGTCATCGTGTCCGTGACCATGCGCAGCAGCTTTTACTGAATAATCTTTACCCCAGAAAATGCTGTAATATAATCGGAACATATAAAATGCAGTCAGAGCAGCTACAAAAGTCATAATTCCGCCAATATACGGACTGAATTCATAACTTGCCGAAAGTATTTCGTCTTTACTGAAGAACCCTGAGAATGGAGGAATACCCGCAATAGCCAGACAAGCAATAAGGAATGTCCAGTTAGTAATTGGCATGTATTTGCGAAGTCCGCCCATGTCTTTCATTTCGTTGCTGTGAACAGCATGAATAACTGAACCTGCACCTAGAAACAACAAGGCTTTGAACATGGCGTGTGTGAACAGGTGGAACATAGAAGCCATGAAACCGGTTCCTTCGTGTCCTTCATAACCCGAAACTCCGAGTGCCACCATCATGAAAGCAATCTGAGATATCGTTGAAAACGCCAGTACACGTTTAATATCCGTTTGAACACAAGCTATAACAGCTGCAAATAAAGCTGTAAATGCTCCGATATAAGCTACACCATGTAATACTTCCGGTGTTTGGAAATAATATACAGGAAAGAAACGAGCAACAAGGAATACACCTGCAACAACCATAGTCGCAGCATGTATTAATGCCGATACGGGAGTTGGACCTTCCATCGCATCAGGTAACCAGATTTGTAACGGGAACATAGCCGATTTACCTGCACCACCAATAAAGATACCTGCCATTGCCCAGCTGATAACGCCGAAACCAAGGAACGTTGCTCCGGCACTTCCTGCAAATGCAGTTGTATGTTCTGCAGTCAGAATACCAAAATCAAATGTTTTGGTATAGAAAGAAAGTATCAGAATTCCAATAAGGAAGAATAAGTCGGCAAAACGGGTAACGATAAACGCTTTCTTTGCAGCTGCTACAGCGGATGGTTTGGTATAGTAAAATCCAATCAACAGGAAGGATGAAACACCCACCAACTCCCAGAAAATATACATTTGGAAAATGTTTGTGGCTATTACCAGTCCCAGCATTGAGAAAGTAAACAACGAAAGAAAGGCGTAATAACGTTGAAAACCTTTTTCACCGTGCATGTAGCTTAAACTGTAGATGTTTACCATAAACGATACAGTAGTGATTACTACCAGCATCATTACCGAGATAGGATCAAGTAATATTCCTAAATCAATATGCAGGAATTCGGTGAAACGAACCCATTCCAAATGCATAGGAATTACTTTTTCGTACACTCCGTTTATTTTGCAGGTAGTGAAATACTCCCATGCTGTGTAATACGAAAGTGCGGTAATAATACCCAGAACAACAGTTCCGATTGTTCCTGCTACCTGAGGTTTCCATTTTGAGTCAACTAGTCCCAAAATAATGAAACTCAGTAACGGAAGTACTAAAATTAAGATTGTATATTGCATATTCTCAAATTGTCAATTGTAAATGATTAAATTGTCAATGTATTTATTCTTTCATTTGATCTAATGTTCCCACTTCCACACTGGCAAGATTACGATAGATATTGATGATAATAGCTATGGCAACAGCTGTTTCGCAGGCAGCAATGGCAATTGCAAACAGTGTAAAGTAAAATCCCTCCAAATGTCCTGAATATAAATAGCGGTTAAACACCACAAAATTAATGTCGGCTGCATTCAGCATTAGTTCGATTGAAATCAAAATCATCAACATGCTGCGACGTGTAAGGAACCCGTAAATTCCTGCAAAGAACATGATTAAACTTATGGCTAAGAAAGCTACCAACGGTATCTGTCCTGAAGCTAAACTGGTTAATAAATCACCCATAATATTTTTATATTTTATAGTTTGTAGTCGGTAGCTTATAGTTGTCAGGTTTCTTACTACCTACTTCCCACTACTTACCTACCTACTTATTTGTTTATCGTTTTCTCGCAATCATAATAGCCCCAACGATACAAGCCAGCAACAAGATACTGATTACTTCGAAAGGCAATAAATACTCATATTTTCCTGTTCCCAACATTGTGTGACCCAATTTTACCGGAGAAATGTCGGCTTGTGAAACCAGTTCACCAACCCGTTTAATATTCCAGTAAATAATGTGAGCACAAAATGCAAGACCACCTATTACAGTAATTCCTGCAGCAATACGACGAACAGGAAGTTCGGTTTTAATATTTTCACCGGGACGATTGGTTAGCAATATGGCAAAAATAAATAACACCATCACACCACCGGCATACACTGCAATCTGAACTGCGAAAAGGTAGTTATAACCCAATAACAAGTACAATCCTGCAGTAGCCAGCAATACAAATAGTAAATAAGTGGCCGACCGGATTATCTGTTTGGAAGTAACAGCCAAAATCGAGAATGTGGCAATAATTATTGCCAGTATGAAAAATATAACTTGTTGTGCCATAAAATTAGTTGATAGTTGATAGTTGACAGTTTATAGTCAGACTTAGCATTTATATATAAATTTCTTATTCTTTTTCAGCTTTTGGCTCTTCTGGTTTTACTTTAGCAATAACTTCCTTTTCAACTACTGGTTTTGCATCAGCAACAGGTGCTTTCACTTCTATTACCGGCTTTGCCTCAGCTGTTGGTTTCTCTTCTTTTTTCTTTTCTCTGAGTTTTGAACCTTCCGCATTTAGTTTCTGAATCAGCTTGCTTCGGGTAAATACTGCATTTTCAAAGTTATTATCAAACTTGATTGCATCAGAAGGGCAGGTAATTACACACAGGTTACAGAATGTACACATTCCCAAATCCCATTGGTGAGTATCCAGAATTTTCTTCTTTTTACCATCTTCGGTTTCAATAATTTGCGAAGTTACCACGATTGTACCGTTAGGGCAATTCATCTGACAGATACCACAAGCCGTACAGGCATGTTCATTGTTCGCATCGTGAGGCATAACCAACTCGGCACGAAAACGATCTGAGACTACTAAGGTTTCTCTGTTTTCGGGATATTGTCGTGTTACTTTTGGTGTCCACAACTCTTTCCAGGTAACTGACATTCCTTTTAGTAAGGAACCTATACCAGTGAATAAGCCTGAAAAATATTTTGATACTGAATCCATTTTATCTAATTAAAAATTAATAATTAAGAATTAAAAATTGCCCAGTCAAATGACTGTGTACTCGTTAACTCGTTAACTTGTATACTGAATTAAAATAAACTTGGGAATAAATCGGTTAAAGTCAGTCCGGTTAATACCAAAATCACCATTACCACTATATTTACCAGATTGATTGGTAACAAGTATTTCCATTCCAATGCCAATAGCTGATCGATACGCAAACGTGGGAATGACCAGCGAACCCATAAACTAAGGAAAATCAAAACACCTGTTTTGCTGAAAAACCAAACGTAAGAAGGAATATAATTCATAACCTGATTAAACCCTTCCCAACCATGAACCTGAATCGGCATATAACCTCCTAAAAATACGGTAGTTGCAATTCCGGCAATGATAAACATGTTCAGGTATTCGGCCAGGTAATAAAAACCAAACTGAATGCCCGAGTATTCGGTATGATAACCTGCAGTTAATTCAGATTCAGCTTCGGGTAAGTCGAATGGTCCACGATTTGTTTCAGCATGACCTGAAATAATGTAAATCACAAAGGCAATCATGGATGAAATATGTCCGTTGAAGATATTCCAGCAATACTGTTGCTTTTCAATCATTTCTGAAAATTGCATTGTGCCTGTTAAAACTACAATAGTCATCAATGCAAATCCGGCCGAAAGTTCGTAACTTACAAACTGCGCACCACTTCGCATAGCACCAATCATAGAATATTTGTTGTTACTTGACCAACCGGCCAGTAAAACACCAATAATACCCAGTGATGAAACAGCGGTTACATACAACACACCGATATTAAAATCGACAGCCAGTAATCCTTTTCCAAAAGCAATCGCCCCAAAGGTCATTACCGAAGCACAAACCATGAAAAACGGTGCAGCAAAGAATAAAAAGCGGTCAACATTGTTGATTCTGATAATTTCTTTCAGCAGAATCTTGATGGTATCAGCCACACTTTGTAAAAGTCCCCATTTACCTACACGATTCGGTCCGTAACGTGCCTGAAAGAAAGCAGTGATTTTGCGTTCGGCATAGATAAGTATCAATGCAATAACAGCATAAGTTGTTAAGATTACCACACCTACCAAAACACATTCGATAAGTATTCTCCAGAAATCGGGTAAAGCTGACAACGAAGTATCTAATGCCTTCGAAACGCCATCTAATTCCAATGGTTGTGAATAATTTAATATCATAATTTTTAATATTTTAGTAAACGAGTATACAGGTAAACGAGTATACAACTAAATGATTGAAAAGAATTTCAGGCGAATTGTGTACTCGTTTCCTTGTCTCCTTGTTTTCTTATTTATTATCTGTCAATATCCGGAATTACATAATCCATCGAACCACCAATACCAATGAAGTCGGAAAGTTTTTCATCTTTACAAATCAAAGGCATTATGGATACCAGCGCCATGGATGGTGAACGGAATTTCAAACGCCATGGTTGTTTTTCGCCACGACTTTCGATAAATACACCAAATTCACCTTTAGCAGTTTCTATGCGTTGGTAGAATTCACCCACCGGAAGTTTAATAATGGCTTTTGTTTTTGCACAAATTTCGCCTGCAGGTATATTATCAATAAGTTGTTCTATTATATGTAATGATTCTTCTATTTCATCCAACCTGTTCAGGTAACGGGCATACGAATCACCTTCGGTACGGATTACTTCTTTGAAATCAACTTGACCGTATATAGAATAAGGTTGATGTTTTCTGATGTCGCACGACCATCCCGAAGCACGACCGGCAGGACCGGTAACAGCATAAGAAATAGTTTCTTCTTTGGTCATGTTGCCAATACCAATCATACGACCCAATGCAATCACATTGTGTGAAAAGAAACGGTCATATTCTTTTAGTTTTTCACGCATGTAAGGGATAAACGCCTTTACATCCTGTTGGAATTCATTATAAATATCAAACATTACCCCGCCAATTACATTCTGATTGATAATCAACCGACCTCCACAGGTTTTGTCGAAGATTTCCAGAATATGCTCACGTTCACGCATTCCATAAATAAATGCAGTAGTTGCACCAAGGTCGTTAGTCATGGCTGCCCATGCTAACAGATGTGAACTGATACGTTGTAATTCGTCCATGATAACACGAATGTACTGCGCACGTTCAGGAACTTCAATTTCGCCGGCTTTTTCAACACACATACACAATCCATGACGGTTAATGTTTGCCGATAGATAATCCAGACGGTCGGTAAAATGAAGTATTTGAGGGTAAGTTAAGTTTTCGCTCAGTTTTTCGATGCCACGGTGAATATAACCACTGTGTACATCTATTTTTTTGATTATTTCACCATCAAGTGCCGTGCGGAAGTGCATAACTCCGTGTGTTGATGGGTGTTGTGGGCCGATATTGATAATATAATCATCAGCTTCAAAGATATTGGCAGTATCTTCCACCAATTTGCCATCAACTTCCATAATGCGGGGAGTGATGTCAATAATTTCTTTACTTTCAATCGAAACCGGATTTAATTCAGGGTTCGGATCGTAGTCTTTGCGTAATGGAAAACCAGTCCAGTCGGAATTAAGGAAAAAACGACGCATGTCGGGGTTGTTGATAAACCGTATTCCCAACAAGGCAAAAGCTTCACGTTCATTCAAATGCGCTGTTTCATACAAATCGGTAACAGTATATATCAACGGATTTTCTCTATCGGCGGCATCGGTTTTCAGAATAACTTCTACCGAAATATCTGTTGACGAAGAAATCAGGTAGTTTACGCCTAATGTTTCACCTCTGTCCACTCCGGTAAGCATTACTAAAAAATCGAAAGGAAGTTCAGCATTATCCTTCAGGGTTTTAGCCAATAAGTGCAATTTATCCCACGATACGGTTACTGTCAGTATTTGCTTTTCTTCAATAACCGCATCTTTTACGGTATCAAGTATTAGCTTTTTTATTTTTTCCATTTTATACTAAATGTCGAAAATTTCAAGAAACAAACTGCCCCAAGCCCCTAAAGGGGATGTGAGATTACAACCGTCTCCTATACTTATTATCTAATTAATTCATGAATTCTTGAAAACCACTCTTAACATCTCCTGACCTCTATCTCCCTATGGGTACTTTCCCCTTAAAGGGAAAGACATAGGAAAAGGTTTTTTTGATTGGTGCAGTATTTCTTTTGTTTTATTTAGTTTTTATATTGCTTTTGCAAACTATAAACTACCAACTATAAACTACCAACTATCTCTGTTTATTTCCCAAAAACTTTTCCAGCTTAACCTTACGTTGTAACTGCATAAGTCCATAAAGTAATGATTCAGGACGTGGCGGACAGCCCGGTACATATACATCCACCGGAATAATGGTATCGATACCCGGAACTACATGGTATGAATTAATAAACGGACCACCTGAAATAGCACAAGCACCCATAACCACCACATATTTTGGTTCGGCCATTTGGTCGTAAACACGCTTAATAAGTGGAGCCATTTTATGTACCAATGTTCCGCAAACAATCATCATATCTGCCTGACGTGGACTGTTTCGGGTAACTTCATACCCAAAACGTGAAAAGTCATTGTGAGCAGCAGCTGTAGCCATAAACTCAATACCACAACAGCTTGTGGCATAAATGAGTGGCCATAGTGAATTGGAACGACCCCAGTTTATAAGTTCATCCAGTTTACCGAAAACAAGGTTTACACCACTGGCTTCAATTTGTTTAATGTAATCCTCAAGGTATTCATTATCATTGAAATCCTCGTTTGCAATACCTTTTATTTTGACATTTTTCAATTCCATTTCAATACATTTTTTCTCCAGGCATAAGCAAGACCTAAACCAAGAATAATTACAAAAAATAAAATACTGTACAAACCGGTATATCCTAAATCACGCACTACAGTTGCCCACGGAAATAAAAAGATGGTTTCCACGTCGAACATTATATACAAAATGGCATGCAGATAATAACCTGCTTTAAATTGCATCCACGATGTTCCGTGAGTAGGAATTCCACATTCGTAAGGTTCGCCTTTTTGTAAATTAAAAGAGCGGGGTGCCAGGAGTAAAGCTATGCCAATACCTGCAACAACAAATACAGCTCCGGTAAGTAATGCTGTTAAAAAAAGCGATAAATTGCTCATATAACTTGAATGAATTATTTTTTTTTGAAAAGCAGTGCAAAGAAACGACAAATATTTTAATTGAGCGAATAAATTTTGTAAAAATGCCCCCTCAAAAATGTTTAGTGGTCAATTTGTAATCTCTATATTGCATTTGATATAAGTATCAGGAAAACAAGTATATATAAAAATAGTACAGCTATGTAGAAAACATAATTATGAATTAATTAATTATTATTAAGTTGAAAATTTCTCAATTAATGACAAAATGCGCAATTCAAACTGTGATTTTTCAAAAATTGGAGTGATTATAAATGCGGAGCAAAGAGAGAGGATTTTTATTCTTTTCAACAACTATACAATAGAGTTTATATAATGAAGTCGTCTTGACTTTTATAATGTTGCTATTTTTGAGAATTTATTGCTGATCTGAATCGGGT
>CAIKVR010000201.1 GCA_903830915.1 uncultured Bacteroidales bacterium | reverse complement strand
CGATTAATTTACTTCTAAACGATCTTATGTAATGGAAACTACTTTTAATTTTGAACCGGAACAAACTGAATTATCTAAATTCCATGTTCATGCTAATGATATTATCCCTATGAATGAAGCTGTTATTTGTCAAGGCGACACTCGCCTCTTTTCGCTCGGTGATATTAGTGTTATCACCGGGCAGCCTAAAAGCAGAAAGACTTTTTTAGTCAGCGGACTGATTGCAGCCTATTTGTCTGAAAATGGGTATATGGGACTTTCCAGTTCAACTGTGGGCAATGTATTGTTTATTGATACAGAACAAAGCCGGTCGCATGTATTGCTTGTTTCAAGACGGATTTTCAGAATACTAAACTGGGACTTTGAAGATAAGCATTACAATGATTTACGGATTTTATCTTTGCGTGAATTGGGAGCTCTTGAGCGACTAAAAGTAACGGAGAAAGCTATAAATGAATATCGTCCGAAGTTGGTTATTATAGATGGGTTTGCCGATTTACTGCGTGATACTAATTCATTGGAAGAAAGCACCCAACGGGTGTCTGACTTAATGCGGATTAGCTCTGAATACAAATGCCATATTTGCTCCGTGGTTCATACTAATCCGAACAGTGAGAAAATGCGTGGTCATGTTGGGAGTGAATTGCAACGCAAAGCGGAAAGTGTATTGCTTGTTACCAAGGCGGATGAAATTACTACTGTATCGCCTCAATTTTGCAGAAACTTAGAATTCAAAAAACTCAGTTTCAGAATTGACAATAATGGTTTGCCGGTGGCATGTGATTACGTTCCTTCTGTGGATGACAATAATCGTATTTTGTATGAATCTATTTTTATGTCTGTTGAAAAGATGACTTATGCCGGGTTAAAGAATGAGGTTAAAAGACGATTAAATATAAAGGATACTGCTGCTGAAAACAGGATAAAAAAAGGCGTTGAAACTGACATTTTAGTTAAAGATAAGAATTCTATCTACACGCTTAAATATGAGGAAGATACAGATGAAATGCCGTACTGAAATCCACCCCACCCCACCCCGCCTCCTATATGAAGTGAGGTGGGGTGGGGTGCAATTTTCAGGCAAAAAAATACAACTAAATATCAGGACAAAAACTGTAAACAAATTTCAGGACGATGCATGACAAAATAAACGTATTTTGCTCCATTTAGAATATCAATTTCCACTCGAAAAGATAGCAGTCCGTTTACCCTAAACATTGGTTGGATTATTACGCTTTGCTTCATTTCAACTCTACTGTTTAGCACTCAACTTCTATCCTTTCAATAGGTGGACAAAAGTCATTACACATGGAATCTTTTGAATAAAAAGAATCCAAGAGTAATGTTTAGTTATAGATTTGGTAATTGGTTATTTACAGATTACTTTTTGTTTTTTACTTTTTGGAATTGGCTGTTCAATTAGAATTCACAAATTCCTTTATTAACTTTTGGGTTGCAATAACCCGCTATACTATCAGGTTAATCGCCCACCTGATTTTATCTAATGTTGGGCGTAGTATACAATTATGAAAGCAGATTATGAAATATTAAATTCAAAGAAGTTTCCAATTTTATGGAGAAAGAAAGACGAAGAACTGACTGACAGCTGTATGTTTTGTGGCAAGAGACACACTCATGCTAAATCTGAAGGTCATAGGAACGTTCATTGTAGAAATGTGATTGATCGGAACGGAAACGTCATATCAAAGCTACAGGGCTTTATATTATCCGATGGAACGCATGTACTGCCCAGGGATGGCTATATTCTCCGGGAGTATTAATCAGTCAATTTAAACAGTATCAAATATGTGTCTACACATTTGCTTATACTAAACAGTCATTACACATGCACGCTTTTGAATAAAAAGTGTGCAAGAGTAATGATTCTTTGTTGGTTGTTGATACGTCCCTGTATCAACAATACAAATCCAATCTCTCTCTTATTCTATCCAATTACTTTAAAATTTCTTCGCAATCCGGTTTGAATTCAACACCAATTTATTTTAAATCAATTCTGACCAATTCATTTCAATTTAATTGAAAGCCTGAAGATAAAATTGCCACACTCAGGTGTGATCATTTTTGAGGACTTTCTCTGTTTATCTGTAAATTTTTCATATAACACAAAAGACAGCCGTTTGAAATCTGCGTCCGCACATTTCAACAAGTTAAAAAAGTGCTTAAAAAGTCATTGGTCACACGTGCGTGTGATAGTTTTTGAGGGCGCGCGCAGTTTTCTGCGCTGTTTATATGTGCTCTGAATGGTTTCTGTGCTGTATATGGTGTGATTTGCGCCATTATCTTTTCTTTTCCTTGAATTGTTTTATTTCTTGTGATTTGTAACTTTAAACTTGTAAATGCTCAAGCATATTACATGAATTAACAACCTCCAAGTGGAACTTTCCCCGAGGGCGATGCGTGGTCATACGACGGAAAAAGGGAAAATTCTTTCCCTTTAAATCCTTTTAGTTTTTGATAGTCAGAGAGTTGAATTTTTTTTTTGCCAATTCTATGGGAATAGTCTGTTTTTTAACTTTAGTCTGTTTTTTTTTATTTTTTGGCTTGTATAAATAAGGTTGGTAAAGCGATTTTTCGATTTTGATTTGAAATGATTAAAAGATTTTTTTTTGAGCAGGGGAATAAAAAGAGAGTGCAAAGTATGTTTTTTAATTGTGGAATGTTGATTTTATAAGTTTATAGTGTTGATATACAGTTATTTAGTATTGTGTATGTGCTTTATTTTTTGTAATTTAGCAGAGCGAAAGGGAGAAACAGGGTTTTCAACCACGCAAAATTAACAATATAAATTAACAAGTAAATTTTTAAAGCAATGAGAACAAACGCAGCAACAGCGCAAAAAGCGCAAGAAGTCATCCCAACAATG
>CAIKVR010000200.1 GCA_903830915.1 uncultured Bacteroidales bacterium | reverse complement strand
TAATCGGTGAGTTGTTTAGGCGTACCGCCAACCAGAAACCAACAAAATTCCCCTCCTCCCTTTCAGCGGTTGCAGTCGGTAAAAAAAATGTCGTGTTTTATTTTCGTATGCTTGCGGTAGGTTCATTCTCTTCTCTCATTTCGTTTCGGGGGACGCAGTTCTTACCTCACACGCGTCCACCCTTCACTACATTGCGCTCAGTTCATTTCACCCACCTCAGCACCACACGGCATAAGTGGCTTCTTCATTCCACGCCACAAATCCACACAGTCATTCTATTTCGCTTATCGGCTGTAATCCTCCCACAAATATATCCACACACAAACAGCCAGTAAAGCTCCATTTCATTCCCCAACCCATTGTTTCGTTCCATTCAGTCGCCACCCATGCCCTTTTCCTACGCATTTCCAATGGTATATTTTTTCCCACTGCGACGAGTCCACCCCATTAAACGCCTTTCAGGCAGAGCGGTAAGTTTATTACACCTTAACGGTGCGTTGTTTAGGCGTACCGCCAACTCGAAAACAATGCCCCGAAAACCAAATATAATTTTCATTGTAGGTTTATTTTCCGGCAGCAATGAAAATTATAAAAGGTTTTCAAAATATGGGGACAGTTGTCAAGCTCCTTTACAAGCAGCTTGATAGTTTTTTCACCACTTTGTGCAATTTCCTCAATTTCCCCACCACCCATTAGTTGTGCAGTAAATAAAAATATGTCGAGTTGATTACTCTTGTGCTTGCGGTAAATGCGTTCCATTTCGTCGCCATTTCGTTCCGGTCGGTTTCGTACCTCAACCGAACCAACACTTCATTTTGCCTGCATTGCAAGCATACACCTCAGCACCGCACAGCTTAGGCGAAATACTCATTTCTATTCCGCAAGCTACATTCATTCCGTTTTCCCCAAAGATCTTTTCCAACGCTAACCCAATGGTATATTTTATTTCCTGCGGCGTGTTTGCCCCGATAAAAAATTACAAATCAATTGCAATAAAAAAATAAAGAAAGCATAATACGTTTTCCGCCAAAAAAAAATGAATATACAAAGATAGCCGTTCCGCTTACCGGCAGTAAAGGTCAAGCCCTACGGGTTTTGGGCACAATCTCCACACCTCGCTACGCTTCGGGTAGTATTCTGCCCAAAAACCTTGACAGCCGCCGCTTCTCTGGCTGTTTGAAGAGTATATCCTTTTTTTTCTTCTTTTCTTTTTCTTTCTCTTTTCTGGGGGTAAAAATTATTTGCAGGGGTAGTCCCTCGTTTATTCACCCTTTAATCGTTATCCTCATGTGTGCTTTTATTTTGAAGTCTTACAATCAGAAAGAAGAAATCCGAAATCCTCATTTCTTTATCCTAAACAAAGGAAATAATAGTGGAAAACCACTTTTAGCACCCTGTCCGAATTGCTTTGTAATTATCGCAGAAAATCAAGAGCAAGCTGACCAACTTCACACCCTCTGTTATGCTTTGTGGCGGTGTCGTGCCTTTGTGCCTCATTTGCATGGCTCTGTTATTCCGTTTATCACTATTCGGTCATTCCGCAACGTTTTGGAGTTCCACATTCCAATCATTGAAAAAAACGCCACCGATTTTGCTAAAACTGTCCAGGCACTCAAATTATTGGAGGAAAGGGAGCAGAATCTAAAAAAAACACTTCGAGCTGTAAGCGAATACAAGCAAGCGTTTGTTCGCCAATTTTTCAAAAGTGCAGGGGTGTAAAAGCCCTTGCATAAGCAACTAAACGCAATCGGCAGCAAGCTAAACTCTTTCTGTGTCAGCCACATAATTGCAATATATCTTTACATTCGGATAAGGGAAAGTCCGTATTTGAGCCGTACCAAGTCCAAGTAATCATATTTATTAACTCCATAAATTTTTAAGGTAATGGGAAAGATTAATTTAGGTATTTTAGGAAGTTTCTCAGGTAAAGTGGGAAACGTCGTAGGTGGTAGCTGGAAAGGAATCAGCTACATGCGCGCTAAGGCTTCTTCTGTAGCCAATCCCCGCACTGATGGCCAAATGGGTCAGCGCAGCAAATTTGCTTTAGTATTGGGTATTTTGAAGCCAATCACTGGCTTTATCCGTGTAGGCTACAAACGCTACACAACCAAACAAACAGCGTTCAATGCTGCAATGTCGTACATTCTCAACAACGCAATCACGGGAGCTTTCCCTGATTTCAGTGTTGACTTGTCCAAAGTGTTGGTTTCTCGTGGTAACCTTACTACGGCTTCAAATGCCGCAGTACTTGCCACAGGTGGTTCAATTGGTTTGACTTGGGACGACAATTCCAGTGCAAACATGGCTAACGCCACCGACAAAGCGTTGGTATTAGTGCTGAATCCACTTCGAGCAGAAGCAGTTTATGAAACTGCTGGAAACGCTCGTACCACCGGAGCTCAAGAAATTGCAGTTCCTGCGGAATGGTTAGGCGAAAGTGTTGAAGTGTTCCTTGGGTTTATCACCGAAGACGGCAAAGATCTTGCTAACAGCGTTTATTTGGGTTCTGTAGAAGTTGCTTAGGCGTAAGCAATAACTATTTTCTTGCTGACAAATCCCGCTCATTCGAGCGGGATTTTTTGAATACACTAATTTAAAAATCAAATCAAAATGAAATTACTTTTTATACCGTCCATAATGAATAAAGACTGGAGCCACTTAAATGGACTCTTGGCAGTTTTAGCAGTCTTATATTCCTGCGTATTTGTGTCAGTACTCATTGACCTATTTTTTGGAGTAAAACGAGCTAAACAATTGAAAGTGGTCCGTACAAGTTTCGGGTATCGCCGTACTATAACAAAATTGACCAGTTACTTTGGCTTAATGATAATGCTAACCATTGGCGACATAGTCGCCAGCGTTGTGTTTGAAATGCCATATTTTACGGTTATAGGTGCGATTGGGATTGTCTTAATAGAGGCTAAATCCGTGTTTGAAAACCTCAGGCAGGAGAATAAAAACGTTGATGATATCCAAAAAGTGCTACTGAAGATATTTGAAAACAAAGAGGAAATACAAGCCCTCATTTCATTCTTAAACTCAAAAAAACAGGAGGAATAAATATGAAATCGAGAGGACTTCGGAACAATAATCCATTGAATATCCGGCACAATGCCGATAATTTTAAAGGAGAAATCAAAGGTAGAGACAAGAGTTTTAAAACTTTCTCGTCAATGCCTTACGGCTATAGAGCAGCCTTTGTAACGCTTGCAACCTATCTTTCGAGAGGATGGAACACAATTGAAAAGATAATAACCAAATGGGCACCGCCTGACGAAAACAACACAGAAAGCTATATCGCCAATGTTGAAAAATGGTCGGGGATTCCAAGAAACAAAGTATTGACCGCCTTTGATGGCTCTGACTACATTCTGATTGTTGCGGCAATGAGTTTTGTGGAAAACGGACGAAACGCCGACATTTCAGCAGTACAGGAAGGATTTAATCTACAAACTAAAATCAAGATCCAATGAAAAAGATACTTTTTTTCGCAGTAATAGCAACGATGTTGTATTCCTGCAAATCGGTAAAATACATTCCCGTAGAAACAACTAAAATTGAATACCGGGATAATTTCGTCAAAGACTCAATTTTCCGTTACGATTCAGTTTTTGTCAAGGACAAAGGCGATACGCTAATTTTGGAACGGTACAGCTATCTATACAAAAACAAGATTGTCAAAGATTCAATCTTTATCAATGATACAATTCACGTTCCCTATCCGGTGGAAGTTGTCAAACAGGTAAAAGCTCCATTGACCGGCTGGCAAATTTTCCAAATCTGGTGCGGTCGTATTTCTCTAGTCGTTTTGTTGCTTATTGGCGTTTACTTACTGTGGCGATTAAAGCAGTTCTAAGGCTGTTTTCTACAAAATGAAATCTCACTCATTTCGAGTGAGATTTTTTGTTCTAAAACTGTCCAATATGTCCAAATAAGTACTATATTTGTACGGTTTTTATATTGTTTATCAATCATTACTATTATCAATATAAAACATTGAATATCAATTTTATATTCAATTTATAACACATATTTATTCGTACCACATTTGTACCATAGCACGTAAAAGCCCTATAAATAAAGGGTTTTTGTTTTAGAAGAAGTAAAATAAGAAGCCCCCTAACCCCATGAAGTGGGAATAAGAAAAGAAAAACCGCCCAATTTGAAGAAATTCAGGTTGGGCGGTTCTGTATTTAATAACAAATTTGGCAACAATGCTTGTTTATTGCCAAAATCGTTATACAAGTTAGCATAAAAAAACTTCTGCTATCTTTCGACATCAGAAGTTCTTATTATGCTTTCAAAAACCGAATTTAGTTTTTAGGAAGTGCTTCCTTAACAACCATTGGGCGACCATCAAATTCAGCTCCGTTTAATTCTGAGATTACTTTTTTAGCAGCCTCATCGTCTGACATTTCTACAAATGCAAAACCTTTAGATCTGCGAGTTTCGCGATCGATGATAAGCTTGCATGAATCTACCTGACCATATTCAGCAATTGCTTCTTTAAGGTCATTTTCTCTAACATTGTAACTTAAGTTACCTACGTAAATGTTCATAAATATAAAATAATTAATTGTAATAAAAGAGAAGTAACGTAACGTAGGTATGACAAATTCGAATCGAAAGATAGAAGTTGAAAATAAACAGACGAAGAATACATTTTCTTTTAGGGTATAAAGGTAAGCATTTTATCCGAGTTTACAATTTCTGCTGGTAAGTGGCTATAGCAAAAACGCAAATTATCAATCAAATAATAGTTTACAATTCAAAATGAACCGCCCAATCTGAATAAATTCAGGTTAGGCGGTTTGTTGTATTTATTCGGAGTGCGACTTAGAGTCGCGCCCCGAATAGAAACATTACGCTATCACAAAGTTATTCCAGTTACTATCCACCTGATAATTTTCAACCACTTTTGTTGGTTGATTGTAGGAGAACTGACTCACCAGCGTGGATATTTCCTGACGAAGCAAGGACACAGCACCATCTACCAAATCGTTACGGAATCCGGCATCGCCCAGTTTGATAACCATATCCATAGAAGCCACACGGCTCATTACGCGTCCCAGTTCCACCAGTTTGCGTTGCGGCATTTGCAGGTCAATATCAAAACTAATCAAATCTTTCACATATTTGGCCGCATTTTCTGTCAGCCGATGACCTTCCAAATAGGTATGTAAAGCTGTTTCTTTTGCATTTTTCATTAGTTTCACCACCGCTTCACCAATCTGAGCGTACAAAATATCATTCGAGCCTTCAAAAATAATAAACGGACGACTATCAACCGTTCCACGACCGGCAATATGATTGAGTTTGTAGCCTTTTGCACCTACCAATGTCAGCAAAGTTTGTGACGATTCCTGCATCAAATCCGTTGTAACGGTTTTGATGATATTCGCTTCAAGACCGAGTCCGG
>CAIKVR010000199.1 GCA_903830915.1 uncultured Bacteroidales bacterium | reverse complement strand
GATTGGCTTGCCAAGCATTAGGGTATTTTCCTTGTTGAATTTCAACTACTATCAAACTTCTCCCCCAAATTCCCTACAAATATAATTAATATTTTAAATAAAACTAAGTACTGCAGGTTTTGGGGTACAAAACAAAAGCCGGAATAATAAATTACTCCGGCTTTCTGTAAGTGTTTGAAACAAAAAAAACTATCTTCTTTGTTGTTGCATTTGTTGTTGTAACTGTTGCATTTGTTCTGGTGTCAATTGTTGTTGTGGTTGAGCAGATGGTTTTTCGATTGAAAGTAGCTCAACTTCAAAAATCAACATAGAGAAAGGTTTGATTTTACCCTGATCGCGGTTGCCATAAGCAATTTCCTGAGGTACATACAATTTGTATTTTGACCCTGCAGGCATCAATTTCAACGCTTCAGTCCAACCTTTAATTACCTGATTTACCTGAAATTCAGCCGGTTGATTACGTGCATACGAGCTGTCAAATTCGGTTCCGTCAATCAACGTTCCTTTGTAGTTTACTTTTACTTTGTCATTATCAGTTGGAATCACACCGGTTCCTTTTTTGATAACTTCGTATTGAAGTCCGCTAGTGGTAGTAATAACACCTGCTTTCTTAGCATTTTCAGCTAGGAATTTTACACCTGCTGCTCTGTTAGCTCCGTACAGTTTTTCCAATTTTTTATTCTGTAATTCTGTCATGGTTTTTTGCAGGTATTCCTGAGCTTCTTTAGCATTCATTTGAACTTTAGAACCTTTCAACCCATTTACCAATCCTTGTTTGATAATATCAATATCAACTTTGAGGGTTGAATCTCCCATCAAACCGGTTTTCTTCTGTTCTTTCAGGGCAGTACCAATTTTAGTTCCCAAATCGGTTAATTCAGTATTTTCTTTTTCAACTTTACCTTTCATACCTTCGTTTACACCCTTCATAAGTTGCTCAATTGCCTTTTTGGCCGAATCACCTTTGATGTAATAGTTTTTAATACCATCACCGTTGGCAAGCCCAAAAGCATAGTTCAAACTGTCAAGCTGAGTTTTCAATGTAGGCAAACTTGCCTTGTTGCTATTGCATGAAGTAAATGCCACTGCGGCTACCAAAACTACCGCCAGAATTATATTTATTTTTTTCATTTTTCTATTTGCATTAATTTATTAAAAACTTATTTAGCTGGTTGTGGTGCTTGCTGTGGTGCTTGCTGAGGAGCAGGTGCAGCCGTTGGTTGTTGAGGCATTCTTTGTTGTTGAAGTTTCATCATGGTTTTCTGAATAAATTCCTGAGCCTGTTTTGCAGTCATTCCTTTATCAAAACCATTCAATGAATTTACCAAGCCCTGACGAACTAATTTCTCATTGAATTTAAGTGTTGAGTCACCCATCAAACCTTTAGCTTTTTGTTGTTTAAGCGAATTACCAATTTCGAGTCCCAATTTGTACATCTCACCTTTGTCGGCACCTGTTGAGTAAGCTTTATCCAACGCTTTCATAAGAGCAATAATCGGTTTGCTGGACGAATCTGATTTCATGTAATAGTTTTTTATACCATCACCATTGGCCAACCCGAGCGTATAGTTCAAACTATCGTTCTGAGTTTTCAGTGTAATTTTTTTTGCATCGTATTTATTGCACGAAGCAAGCATTAAAATGGCAACCAAAGTCACCAGCGATAAAATACTTTGTTTTTTCATTTGATTTTTCACTTTATTTATTTCTAATTTTTTTCTGATAAAAACACGTTATTTTTTTCCTTTTTTTGCTGGTTTAGCAACTTTAGGTTGTTCTACTTCCTTCACTTCAACTTTGGGAGCAGGTTGTTTGAATGGTTTAATATCAAGCAGTTCAACTTCAAAAATCAAGGTAGAAAATGCAGGTATCGGACCACTTCCTTTTTCACCATAACCCAGGTTGTAAGGGATTACGAATTTGAATTTTGAACCAACTGACATTAATTGAACACCTTCAGTCCAACCAGGAATAACCTGATTCAACGGGAATGAAACCGGCTCACCACGGTCTATTGAGCTGTCAAATTTAGTTCCATCTACCAAGGTACCTGTATAATGTACTTTTACAGTATCGGTTGATGCAGGTTTTGGACCATCTTTTGCAACTAAAACCTGGTATTGTAATCCACTGGCGGTAGTTTTCACCCCTTCTTTAGTTTTGTTTTCAGCCAGGAATTTTTCGCCGGCTCCTTTTTTTAGATCTGCATCTTTAGTCTGAGCTTTTGAAATGTAGTTTTTGAAATACTCAGTTGCAACTTCGGGTTTCATCAATGCTGAATCACCTTTCATAGCGGTGGTAAAACCTTTAATAATCAAATCAATATTTGATTTTCCACCGGGAATTCCTTTCAGATTTTTCGAGAAATCTGTACCAACATTAATACCCAATGCATAACTCATTGAGTCAACATCATTTGTAAATACTTTTACCGGAACTGCTACTACAGCCCCTTTTTTTGCTTTAGCTTTAAGTAATTGTGCATCAGCCGAAACAAAAACCATGCTTACAGCTGCAAGAATTAAAATTGTTTTTTTCATTGTTTTATATAATTGTTTTTATATTTATTTACTGCTTACTCTGAATTATAAACTAAACTATTTTCAACAATTCCACTTCAAAGATCAATGTTGAATGTGGAGCGATAGACTGACCTGCACCCTGAGCACCATAAGCCAAATCGGAAGGAATAAACAATTTCCATTTTGAGCCAACAGGCATTAACTGCAATGCTTCAACCCAACCGCTGATAACCTGAGTAACACCAAATGTAGCAGGTTCACCACGGTTTACAGAGCTGTCGAAAACAGTTCCGTCGATTAATGAACCATGATAATGTACAGATACTGAATCGGAAGCTTTTGGAGTTGCGCCTGTTCCTTCGGTAATAACTTCGTATTGTAATCCGCTTGTGAGTGTTATCACTTCAGGTCGCTTTGCATTTTCGGCTAAAAAAGCCTTGCCTTCGCCTTTGGCTGCTTCACCTACTTTTTCCTGTAGAGACTGAAAAAAATCGTTTATAATTGTCTGTGCTTCCTGATAACTGATTTCAGGTGCATTTTGTTCCATCACATCCTGAATTCCTTTAGCCAATTTGGCATAATTAAGAGCATTAACTCCGCTGCCCAACAGATTGTTTCCTAAACTCAACCCAAGAGCATAACTTACTTTATCCATAAAAAAATTAAAAGCCCCTAACCCCTAAAGGGTGATTATTTAGTTTATATCTTATTTTTTCATTTCCCTATAGGGGTTAGGGGTCAAAAAAAAACGTTGCAAAGATAGCTGATTTGTTGAATAATAGCGTGTTAATTATTCAAAATTATCGGGAAGATACTACAATTGGAAGTTTTTGCTGTTTTCGAGAGCCTGTTTGGGGATTAAACATTTCAAAATAAAGCACATACACACCCACATTGGCATTCTTTCCTGCATCGGTTTTTCCATCCCAGGTCAGAAACCCTTCATTAGCCAGTAATACATTGGATGCTAATTGATATACTTTAACACCTACTGCATTGAAAATAATAGCATTAGCCACATATCCATTGGCATCTGTTTTGTAACGAATAAAGCATACGTCATCCACTCCGTCATTATCGGGCGAAAAAGCTTCAGGGTCGGTCCACACAAATTTAGATTCCTTAGCTATCGCATCTATTTCCCTGAATTGAGAATTCTTGTAACCGGGTGTTCCGTAATTTACTTCCGAAGCAGCCGAATGCCATGAGTTTTTATCCTGTGTAGGTAAATCCGGGTTAATACGCTCTAAGGCAACACCTTTGGGATTCTTCACCAAAACATGATGCCAGTTGGTATTGTAAGTAAGTTCATCATAATAAATCGTATCTTTTGTTGAGTTGCATAGTACGAGTGTGGTACTTTCGTTATTCAATGTACTCCATTCGGTAGATAGAATATTGCTTTCGGATGGACAGTTATGATATTTACGTACTTTTTCTGCATCCGATGTCAGTGCTAAATAGTTAGTTGGAAGCATATTAGTTTTTACAGGTATTTTATTTCCTGTGTTTAGGCTACCATCAGTTTTTCGGGTAGTAAATACCAAACCCGACACATCGAGCAATTTATCAGACTTGTTATAAATCTCAATATACTCAGCCGAACTATCAGGATTTTCGAACATAACTTCATTTATAACTAAATCTCCAATCGTAACAGGTTCTGTAATACCGATTGTTTTACTGTTGATTAATAATGCATTACCAGCCAAATCGGTTAAACCTGACACTTGCAGATTATACAATTTCCCTCGTTCAAAATTGCTGATGAAAGTCAAAGAAACCGATTTGTTATCAGCTGAAATATTTTGCGAAGATGGAGCTCCCATACCTTGATTCAGACTATATGCAGCTTTAGAAAAATCCATTACTTCCGAAAAACCCAGATTCAATTTGTTGGGTTGTTCTAAGTCGAAATTTGTCCAGGTTGGATTTTCCTTGTCAATCGCTTTATTTCCTGTAACTACAATATCGTCAAAATAGAAATATGAACCGGTGGCAGATGAATTTACATACAATAAACCGAAATAACTGCTCATTTTCACTATGTTATTCTGAACGGTAATTCCTTCCTGTGTATAGTCTGTTTCAGAAGCCAGTTTGCTGAATAATGTAAATTTTCCCAAGCTGTCACGAGTTACTTTTATCTTCAACTCACAGGGACTTCGGTCGGTTCGTTTATCCGTTCCGTCAATTATTTTTGTTTTTTTGGTTCCTTCCTGAAGCCAAAGTGTGATATCTTTATTAGTGCCTCCAATCTGAACGAAATACCCATAACAACCAGTAGAAAGTTCATTTCTGTCGGATGCTATATAAATGGAGACATAGTTATAAACTGTAGAATTGTAATTAATCTTCACCCAACATTCCCAAGTAGCATTGTCAAAAGCTTCGGATGGAGTAAACAAATAGGACGTCGAACTCGTTGTAGCTTTTGATTGCAACTGACCTGATGTATTAACCTGAAAATTTGTAGTAATTCCTGTCCAGGCAGGAAGTGTTGTAAAATCACCATCAATGAATCTATCATTTACCTGACCGAAACAAAAAAATGGCAGGAATATCATGAAAATCAAACCCGATTTCTTCATAGTCGTTGCTAAATATATAAAAATGAATTACTTTTGCAGTCAATTTAGTTGCCCCTAATCTTTAATGGGAAAGGAACTGATTTTAAAATTGAAGTACAAATATATAAAACATTTTACAATAACATTAACAATGCATGTGTTTTTTATATAAAATATTTCATAAATAAAATAATTTTAAACCTCACCCTTGCTCCCCTTTAGGGGTCGGGGGTCATTTTTTAAAACAATGAGAGTAGCAATTGTTGGCGCAAGTGGCGCCGTAGGCCAGGAATTTTTGCGTGTGTTGGCCGAACGCAATTTCCCATTGACAGAGCTGAGCCTTTTTGGTTCGTCGCGCAGTGCGGGTAGTGTATATGAGTTCAAAGGTGAAAAACTCACCGTGAAAGAGCTTAAACATGGCGACGACTTTAAACCGTTCGATTTAGTATTTACCTCTGCAGGTGCAAGCATATCCAAAGAATTTGCCGAAGATATTACCAAGTTCGGTGCTGTAATGATTGACAACTCATCGGCTTTCCGCATGGATACTGATATTCCGTTGGTAGTGCCGGAAGTGAATGCAGCTGATGCAAAAGATCGTCCACGTGGTATAATTGCCAATCCAAACTGTACAACTATTCAGATGGTAGTAGCATTGAAAGCCATTGAAAATCTGTCGCACATCAAACGTGTTCATGTTTCTACTTATCAGGCAGCTTCGGGTGCAGGTGCAGCAGCTATGGACGAATTGGAACTGCAATACCGTCAGGTGTTGGCAGGTGAAGAAGCTACAGTAAGCAAATTTGCTTATCAGTTGGCTTATAACCTTATTCCACAAGTAGATGTATTTACCGACAATGGCTACACCAAAGAGGAAATGAAGATGTATCATGAAACCCGCAAAATCATGCATTCGGATGTGGAAGTAAGCGCTATGTGTGTGCGTGTGCCTGCCCTCCGTGCACACTCTGAAAGTGTGTGGTTGGAAACTGAGCGTCCGGTAAGTGTGGAGGAAGCACGTGCAGCATTTGCAGTAGCTCCCGGTGTGGAAATGATTGACAATCCTGCTGAAAAGAAATACCCAATGCCATTATTCCTGTCAGGAAAAGATCCTGTACATGTAGGACGTTTGCGTAAAGACATTTCAAATCCTAACGGACTTACTTTCTGGTGTGTAAGCGATCAGATAAAAAAAGGAGCGGCATTGAATGCAGTTCAGATTGCCGAATACCTGATTGCCGAAGGCGATATTAAGTAATTGACTATTTGTTCTTTTCCAATTTCCATTTAAAAACCCTGATTTCGACTTGAAATCAGGGTTTTATATTTGAATAGTAAATTGTAAATGATACAATAGTAAATGATTTAGATGGTTTTTGTAACTCTCTCGGTAACCACCATATAATATCGGGCAAAATTTTCATCCTTCATGTGTTCCACCAGTTCTTTTTGCCATTTTTTTGCATCATCCGAAAGTGCCATAAGCTTCTTGTTATTTTCAATATGTTCCGGATCTATTTTCTGAAATTTAGCCATGCCATGAAATTCATCCAGCCACTTTTCATACTTAGCCATAAACTTTTGTTGCTCTTCGGTGAGATTAAACTTTTCCTTTTTATCAGTTAATAGTTCTACCACTCCTGAACCACCTACTGTAGTCAGAGCTGCTGTACCGGCTATAAGCCCTAATTTCTTCAGAAAATCACGTCTGTTCGATTCGTATCCGTCCATATTTTTGGGGTTATTTTTATTTTTTTAATTGGTTGAATAATAATTGTTTGTATTACAATTCAAAAAAGGAGTAAAATGTTCAAAGAAGTATTGATTTTTTCACTTATTTACAATGTGGAATTTTGGTTTCAACAATATAAGTAAAAGGAATTATTTAATGTCGAAAAATAAAAGTAATTCTATTTTCTAAATGCAAAGGTGCTAAATCGCTATGATGCTAAGAAAGTTTTCATTGCGGCTGGTGTCTTAGACACTTTGCGTTCAAAATACGATATTATATTGTTTTCGCTACTTCTACTAATTTCTGAAACAATAATTTTATCTATCTTTGAGAAAAAAATTCACCCTATGGCAAAACAGTCTCAACTTCTAAGTCCCGAAAACTATATACGTCAGAAATCCCGTAATTTACCTATCTACGAATGTCGTATTAACAGCGATTGGGAAGAAGGCAAATTAGCAAGTGTGATTATTGCCCGAAGTCATGTAAATGGAAATATCACTTTTTGTATTTATTTGGTAGATTTAGGATGTCTGGGAGTAAAAGACAGCATGTATTATTTTAATATGCCTATCGATGAATTTAGAGATTACATTGATAAGTTTGAAGAAAAATTACCTTCAGAAACCACATCGTACGAATTAGCTCACAATATCATATATGCCGGTATTGAGTTTGCCGAAGAATATGGTTTTAAACCTTGTAAGGAGTATTTAAGCACAACGAAATACATGCTCGAAGAAGATAGCGATGAGATTGAATTAATCGAAATTGAAGTGGGTGATAAAGATGGTGACCCACTGTATGTGAACAATGGATACGAAAGTCCGACACGAGTAAACCAAATCCTTAATCAGCTTGATAAAACTGCGGGAGAAAACAATTATACTTATACCGATAACCTTCATGATTTGAATGATTTAGGCCCGAATAACGATTTATCGGAATCGGATTTTGAGGAATTAAAAGATCAATTTATACTACTCTACACGAAAGGAATAGATAAATTATCAAAAGCTGAAACCCTTAAATTCGTTGATATAACCGACGAAATTTACATTCATTTATGCTCCGATGTGGAGATTGGCAATTACCTGGACAGTTGGCAAAACGAACTTAATTATGATTTAGATCCGAATTACAACTGTGAAATATTAGGTGTCGACAAAGATTTTGTTATTACCGATAAACTCCTTAGAATCATTGATGATACTATAATTCAGATAGATAAAAAGCCTGAAAAAGCTAATAAAAAATTAGATGAATTAGAAAAGTTGATTGGCTCTACTCACTTCATAGCCTTTCTGCGTTTAGAAATTCTTAAAGTACTTTCACCTTCTGAAGTTTCGCCAAAATTAAAAGAATACATCAAAGAGTTTCCCGACTGTTCAATGCTAAAATTGTTGGTTGAATTTGTACGGAATTTTTCTCCTGATAAACCTGAAAAATCAGTACCATCAGTTGAAACGATTTTCCAAGGTAGGGAAACTGTAACGCTCTACGAGATGTATCGGTATTGGAATGATAAACTCTTGATAATTGCAAATCAGGAAGATTTAAACATGCTTGAAGCCTTTTATTTATTTGTCGAAGAAATTGACCTTAAAGAAGAACTGATGGAGATGCTAAAATCCAGCACCGCATTGGTACGTATTTTTGTACTGGACAAGTATTTGAAAAATTTGTAAAGGGGGGGTAATTGCAAAACTGTTGAACTTCAGAACTATAAAAAATGTAAGTAAAAACTCCCCGTTCTGTCTATAGTAAAATTAATGTTTCCGATGTTTGACATAGTGTATCGACATGTCAAAAGTAAAGCTCTGCTTTTCATATTTTCTGCATCAATTTGAAAATCTAATAACTTCCTTTTCTCAACAATATAAATACTCAAACAAAAATTACCCACAACAAAAATAATAATACAAAAGCCTCTACCTATAAAGGCAGAGGCTTTCAATCGTGTTTTTTTAGTTTTATTGTTTTTATCTTATTTCCCGTTCCGTTTCTGAACGTTATAATAGATCTTCATTTGGTTACCAAGAATCTTGGTAAATCCTTTCACATCATCGGCACTCCAAGCACGGTTTACTTCACCATATTCGCCAAAATCAGTTTTCATCAGGTCAAACGGACTTTCTACTCCAACGAGCGTATAATTGTACGGACGGAGTTTTACAATAACCGTACCTGTTACGTTTTGTTGTGAACTTTGCAGGAATTGTTCTATGTCGCGCATTACCGGTTCAAGGTATTGAGCTTCGTGAAGAAACATTCCGTACCAATTACCCAGTTGGTCTTTCCAGTATTGTTGCCATTTAGTAAGTGTGTGTTTTTCAAGCATTTTGTGGGCATTGATAATCAAAAGTGGAGCAGCCGCTTCAAATCCAACACGACCTTTGATGCCGATAATAGTATCACCAATATGCATATCGCGACCAATGCCATATTTATTGGCAATTTCTTCTAATGCGTTTATCAACAGCACTTTATTTTCGTTTATTTGTCCGTTTACCGAACAAATCTCACCGTTTTCGAAACCAATTGTCACTGTTTCTTCGCTAAGTTTTTCAACCTGACTTGGATAGGCTGTTTCAGGCAAAGTTTGTTCTGATTTCAGTGTTTCTTTACCACCGATACTTGTTCCCCAAAGCCCTTTATTTATGGAATACTCCATTTTGGTAAAATCGGCTTTGAAACCATGGTCTCTCAAATAATTGATTTCATATTCGCGGGTCAACACCATGTCGCGGGTTGGAGTCAGAATTTTGATATTCGGAGCAAGCACATCAAAGGTCAAATCGAACCTCACCTGATCGTTTCCTGCTCCGGTGCTACCGTGTGCCACATAGTCAGCACCAATTTCTTTGGCATAGTTGATAATGGCAATGGCCTGAAAAATACGTTCCGAACTAACCGAAATAGGATACGTTCCATTGCGTAACACATTGCCGAAAACCATGTATTTAATGCTTTTTTCGTAATATTCCTGCGTTACATCCAGTGCGGCATGAGTTTTTGCACCCAAACGGAATGCTTTATCTTCAATCACTTTCAATTCATCTTCGCTGAATCCACCGGTGTTTGCAACTGCTGTATGCACTTCATAGCCTTTTTCCTGAGTCAGATACATGGCGCAGAAAGAGGTATCTAATCCTCCGCTAAATGCTAATAATACTTTTTCTTTCATGAAAACCTTCTTATTTCCAGCCCCCTAAATCCCCCATGGGGGACTTAAAGAATTGATTGTAAGTAAAAATTGTAAATAATCTAATGATATCAAAAGTCCCCCATGGGGGATTTAGGGGGCTTTTACTTTTCTTTATCTTTGGCCGGATCGAACAGCATACCCGTGCATAGGCAGTGTTTACGGTTGGTTCGTTGCAGAATGTCGTAGTTTACACAACTCTGACAACCTTTCCAGAAAGCTTCATCGTTGGTAAGTTCAGAGAAAGTTACAGGTTTATAACCCAGTTCTGAGTTGATTTTCATAACAGCCAGACCGGTTGTTAGGCCGAAAATCTTTGCATCAGGGTATCTCACACGGGAAAGTTCAAATGCTTTACGTTTGATTTGTTTGGCTAAGCCATTTCCCCTATATTTTTCTACAACAATAAGCCCCGAGTTAGCAACAAATTTCTTGTTTCCCCAGGTCTCTATATAGCAAAATCCGGCAAATTCTTCCCCGGCTAAAGCAATAATCGCTTTTCCTTCTTTTATTTTTTGCTCGATATATTCGGGCGAGCGTTTTGCAATACCGGTTCCACGTACTTTTGCCGCATCGGCAATAGTGGTCAAAATCGTATCAACATAACTTAAATAACGCTCATCAGCTATCTGCACAGCTATTTCATCAACGGCTATCTCGTTTTTCATTTTTTCACGCAATGAGTTGTCTGCGAGCAGAAACTCCTTAACAAAAGTACATAATCCTTATTTATACCTGTAATGATTGTAGGTGTTTTTTTCTACAATTTATGACCTTTTTGTACAAAAGGGCAGCAAAGATAAATAATACTTTTAAAACAACCTATAAATTAAATTATTCCTATTCGGAAAAAGTGATATTCATCATATCAAGAATATCTTCGCGTGATACACCCTCTTTTGGTATCACCAAAATGGTATCATCACCTGCAATTGTTCCAAGTACTTGTTCGTTAGCTTTATTGTCTATATCCCAGGCAATTGCACTTGCATATCCGGGTTTTGTTTTGACAACTGCGAGTTGCCCTGAAAACTCAAGACTCAATACTGCTCCATGAGCGACTAAATTGTTCAACGAACCTGTGTTTGGGAGAGGCTTGTTGTACGATGGCAATACATACTTGTATGCACCATTTGAAAGCGGGGTTTTGGCAACTTTCAGCAGCTTCAAATCACGTGATAAGGTTGCCTGAGTTACCTCACACTGTCGGTCACTTAAAACTTTTAATAATTCTTCCTGACTTCCAACTACAGAAGAACGAAGAATTTCTGAGATAATTTGTAAACGATTGCGTTTATTCTTCATAAAAATGTATAATTATTTAGATTTGGCGCAAAAGTACAACAAGTTTTGCATAAAACAATGGCCCGAAGCTAAAAAATCAATATTTATGCTCTAATAATTGACATATTCCCTATTTATTCTACTTTATTGTATTTATATTCTGTTTTATTCTGCATGTTTTTCGCATATTACTGTATAAAGAACATTTTGGGCTGAAAATAGTTTTAGTCATTATTAAAACCTGCGTTATTAATATTCATTTCTTAAATTGTATCTTTGCAGGTCAAATTTAGTTGATAGCAGACAGTTGACAAAAAGACAAGTTAATTTTGCTTTATTGTAAATTGCGAATTATACATTATGAATTAATTCTATCATGTCAAAACAAGGAAATATACTTATAAAAGGTGCGCGGGTTCATAATCTTAAAAATATAGATGTTGAAATTCCACGAAATAACCTGGTAGTAATCACAGGGTTGTCTGGTTCAGGAAAATCATCGCTGGCATTTGATACGCTCTATGCCGAAGGTCAGCGCCGTTACGTGGAAAGCCTTTCATCCTATGCCCGTCAGTTTCTGGGGCGTATGAGCAAACCCGAAGTGGATTATATCAAAGGAATTCCACCGGCAATTGCCATTGAGCAAAAGGTAAATACCCGCAATCCACGCTCTACCGTCGGCACTTCCACCGAAATTTATGAATACATAAAATTGCTTTATGCCCGAATCGGTAAAACTTATTCGCCCATTTCTGGTGAACTGGTAAAAAAGCATGAATCGGAAGATGTAATTGATGCTGCGATGCAATATTCTGACGGAACAAGGCTTATGGTTCTCACTCCGGTAAATGCAACATTCGACCGCACACTGAATGAACAGCTCCAAAGTCTTCAATTGCAGGGTTTCAGCCGTATTGATGTGAATGGAGAAACTTTACAAATAACTGATTTTCTTTCTCGCCTCTCCTCGGAGAAAAAAGTTGGGGGTGAGGTCGTCTATCTCATAATTGACCGACTGGCTATTTCGCACAACCAGGAAACCATCAGCAGACTTACCGATTCGGTTGAAACAGCTTTTTTTGAAGGAAACGGAATCTGCGTGCTGAAGGTTTTCACTACCGAAACACCTGAAATTCTTTCCTTCTCCAAACATTTCGAAGCGGATGGAATGCAGTTCGAAACACCTACTGTTCATACGTTTAGTTTCAACAGCCCGATTGGAGCTTGTCCCGTTTGCGAGGGTTTCGGTCGTGTTATCGGCATAGATGAAGACCTCGTTGTGCCAAACAAAACCCTTTCGATATACGAAGATGCCGTGGTGTGCTGGAAAGGTGAGGTAATGAGCGAGTGGAAAAATCAACTCATTCACAGTGCTACAAAATTTAATTTTCCGATTCACAAACCCTATTACGAACTTAGCGACGAACACCGTTTATTGCTTTGGACTGGTAATCAGTATTTCGAAGGGCTGAATGCATTTTTTAAAATGCTGGAGGGTAATCAGTATAAAATTCAGTACCGCGTGATGCTGGCACGTTATCGTGGCAAAACCACCTGCTCGTCGTGCAACGGAAGCCGCCTAAAAAAAGAAGCTTCGTATATCAAAGTGGGTGGAAAATCCATTTCGGAACTTGTGCTGATGTCCGTTCGAACCCTGAACGAATTCTTTGAAAATATTCAACTCGACGAGCAGGATGCAGCTATTGCCAAACGACTTTTGATTGAAATAAATAACCGCATACACTTTTTGCTTGATGTGGGACTTGGATATCTCACACTTAATCGTTTGTCGAATTCGCTTTCGGGTGGTGAAAGTCAGCGCATTAATCTGGCTACCTCGCTCGGAAGCAGTCTGGTGGGTTCGTTGTATATTCTGGATGAGCCGAGTATCGGACTTCACTCGCGCGACACGCATTTGCTGATAAAAGTGCTAAAACAGTTGCGTGACCTTGGAAATACGGTGGTGGTGGTGGAACACGACGAAGAAATTATGCGCGCTGCAGATTATATTATCGACATTGGTCCGTATGCAGGCCGAAAGGGTGGTGAAGTGGTTTTTCAGGGCGCTTGCCCCCTCAATCCCCCTGAAGGGGGAAGTATAGATACAACCCATTCATTTACATTAAAGTATCTTTTTGGAGAAGAAAAAATTGATGTGCCAACGCATCGCCGTAAGTGGAATAACTATATTGAAGTTTTGGGTTCAAGGGAAAACAACCTGAAAGGTATCAACGTGAAATTTCCGCTGAACGTAATGACGGTTGTTACAGGTGTGAGCGGTTCGGGGAAATCGTCGCTGGTTCGCAATGTGTTTTATGCTGCCCTGAAAAAGCATTACGGTGGTGTAGCCGACCGTACCGGGCAATTCGGAATGTTGAAAGGCAGTATGCATTTGGCTAAGGACATTGAATTTGTGGATCAGAATCCGATTGGTCGTTCGTCGCGCTCCAATCCGGTGACTTATATAAAAGCCTACGACGAAATCCGCAAGCTTTTTGCCGACCAGCAGTTGTCCAAACAAATGAATTATTCGGCATCACATTTCTCGTTCAATACCGAAGGTGGTCGATGCGAAGAATGTCAGGGTGAAGGAACGGTAACAGTGGAAATGCAGTTTATGGCCGACCTGGTGCTGGAGTGTGAACACTGCCACGGAAAACGCTTTAAACAGGACATTTTGGATGTTCATTATAAAGATGTCAATATTTTCGATGTGCTTGAAATGACGGTCAATCAGGCAATTGAATTTTTCTCGGCACAAACAGGAAACACCGAAAAGAAAATCGTGAAACGAATGAAACCGCTTCAGGATGTGGGTGTGGGCTATGTGAAACTCGGACAGTCGAGTAGCACACTTTCGGGTGGTGAAAGTCAACGTGTGAAGTTAGCCTCGTTCCTTGCCAACGAAAAACCCGAACCAACCATTTTCGTATTCGATGAGCCAACCACCGGACTTCATTTTCACGACATAAAAACGCTGCTGAAAGCCTTTGATGCATTGATTGCCAAAGGTCACACGGTGATTATTATCGAACATAATGTTGAAATTATCAAGTGCGCCGACCATATTATCGACATTGGTCCCGAAGGCGGTGATAAAGGAGGAAATGTGGTATTCGAAGGAACTCCCGAAGAAATCATATTCTGTGAAAGGTCATATACAGGAAGGTTTTTGAAAGAGAAGATATAAAATCCTGAGAGTCTTTTAGGTTATTTATTTCAAAAAATTTCATTTTTTGCATTTTCATAAATATTTGTAATTTTCAGAAAGATACTGTACCTTTGCAAAAAAACAACTTACTATGGCAAAGCCAATTAAAGAAACTCCTGTGCTATCAGGTAAAGATGCAAAAAATTTTATGAAAAACTTGCAAAGTTCAGCTTCCAAAAAGTTGGATGCTGCTACTCGTGCAAGAATTAAAACGAGCTTTGATAAATTAAATTCTATTGCTCAGTTTTAAATGCAAGAAGGTACAAAGTTAATCAGATTGTCATTAAACTCTCAAATCAAACCGTTCGATTGTGGTGATTCCGATTTGAATGAATTTCTTATTAACGATTCAAAGAAATTTATTCTGAATTTGCTTGCTGTTACTTATGTTATTGAGGATAATGATAATACGATTGCATTTTTTAGTTTGCTCAATGATAAAATTTCAATCTTAGACACTGAGAGCAAATCACAATGGAGAAAACTGGTGAAGGACAAACTGCCTTATGGTAAACGCTACAACAGCTATCCTGCCATGAAAATTGGTAGATTAGGTGTTTCATTACTATACAAAAATCAAGGTTGGGGTACTGATATTTTAAATTATTTGAAAGATTTATTTGTCACTAACAATAGAACCGGCTGTAGATTTATTACAGTAGATGCATACAGAGATTCGCTCCAATTTTATGAAAAGAACGGTTTCCAGTACTTAACAAGTATAGATAAAAACTCAGATACACGACTCATGTTTTATGATTTAAAACAATTGTAGAAATTATTGATTTAAAAAAACGGACTTGCCATTTAGGTAAGTCCGTTTAATTTTTAATAATTCTTTTATGGCACATATTGCAAATGTTTGCCTGCAGGAGGTTTTCTTTTTAATAATTCTTGCATGGCACACTTTGCAAAAATGAGCCGGCAAGCGAGAATTCATATACAGGAAAGTTTTTGAAAGATAAAATTTAATTTTCCTTCTTTTTCCCTTAACTTCTTTCAGAATTTAATTACTTTTGTTGAGTAATTAAATTCTCTGACAATGAAAAAACTCATCCTACCCTTCGTATTATTTGTATTTTGTTTTTATTCTGCACATTCTCAGGATATTGCCAGTTCCATAAAAAACTACGAGCCTTCAAAATCGGAACTGATATCGAAAGGACGTAACCTGTTAATGGACTATTACATTGCCGGTAATACCGAGAAAGTAAATGAAGCATACCTTTATCTGAATACTCAGGTGGCTGATGCAAATTATGCAGTCTTCAATGCTTTTGAGCAGATTTATCTTGGCGTTTTTACCCAAAATTATTCGTATTCCCTCAAAGAAATACTTGCTCTTGATTCCCTTCAGAAAGTTGAGCCTGATAAGCGAACCCGCAAAGTTCAGCCAACCGATAAGCAGTTGGGTACTAAGCTTTATGAATTCTCGTATATCTATCTTAAGAAAATCTACAAGCAAGTGGAAACATCTTCTCTGAATGGTGAAGATAAAGCCATGCTCCGACTGACTTTGAATGACATTTTCGATAATTCAAACGTACCGAAGGAAATGAGTCAAAAAGCGCAGGACGATATTAATCAGCAATGTGATTCATTTCTACAGAAATACAAAAGCTCAAAATACGAACATTATGTACGACATGCCATTCGCCGGGTGTATATTTTAAAAGATTGGGGATTTGGCGAAGAAGGTTCCATGGGCTATATGAACACTCAGGGGAAGCTGCGAAATTATCTTTCGGATGGTTGGGGATTTGCTTTCGGGTTTGACGGGTATTATAAGAAAATGGTAATGTTTATGAGAGCAAATATTTATATCAATCAGGTGAAAAACAATATACCATTTGAAAATTATACAACGATATATTCAGGTAATTCAGCCAACCTGGGAATTGCCGAACTGAGTTTGGGATATCTGGCAGTGAATACAAAAAACATTGCTTTAGCACCTTTTGCAGGTATTGGAGCAAACTTTTTGGATGCTACAGAAAACACTGTTCAAAGTTATCCGGAACTCAAAAACAGAGAACTTTCTTCGTTTTGTTATCTGGCTGGTTTAAACTGCGATATAAAATTCAAAAACTCCATTGCCTATCCAAGTTATACAGCCCTGAGATTAAGGCTTTCGTACGTGATGCCAACTTCAACCTTTACGCCATTTCAGGGAAATCAACTCACGTTTACAGTGGGTTATTGTTTGGTTGGCAGGAGCATGAAGCGCGATTTGTAACTGAACTGGAATGGGTTACAATATCCTCAACTATCCGTAGCAGGATAAGTTGAACTTATTATTTTACAATCCTATTTAAATAACCTACCGATAAAATAAAATACAGGGTGAAGCAGGAGGGAGGTTTCACCTTTATTTTAGAATAAACTTACCTCGCCAAACCTTACCATCATTATTTGCTAATTTGAAAATATAAACACCGCTTTGCCAGTTTGCAATTTCAACCATTATTTCATTGTCAATTATATTTTCAGATTTATAAACTTGTTGACCTTTAATATTATAAATCGTCAAATCAGATTTTTCATTGGTGGGACGTTTAATGACCAGCAAATTATGAAATGAGTTGGTAATAATTTTATTTTCAAACTCTTTTTGCAGAGCCGTGTTAATAGCCCCGGCATTGTTTATCGTTATTTTCATGGAGTCCATAGTCGTATTCATTTTAGCATCTTTGGCAATAACCTTAAAATAATACTGTCCATCGGGGTAATCAGTCGATTTGAAATACAGATCTTTACTTTGTGCTGTTATTGAATCCCCTCCATTTGAGTTAGTAAGGATGTGGTAAAACAGCCTGTTATTATAATCTGATTTCGACAAACATGTTTGATCAAAAGAATAGATTGTATTAGTCATCAATTTTGAATAAACGCTATTGCCAATATAATCGTCGGATGGCATATCGAAGCGGAAAGCCAGTTGATTTAGAAGATATGTACCCGGAGAACTAACAGGAGAAAGACTATACGTTAGCTGAAAAACATCAATTTTATACGTTGAATTGCATCGGTCGGAAACTTTGGACAATATATCCACATTTCCATGAATGTTATTTGATGAAAGATACATTCCAGTTAAATCACGGAATGCAAACAGGTTATTGGTTGTTGTATTTTCAAACACAGGCTTTATGGTATCCACCAGATTGGTTACATCGGTCAGCGGATCGTTTACCGTCCACCAATTTGCATCCCACACAGCTCCTGATTCTTTTATTCTGGCAAAATGCGTATGATTAAAACCAGACACAGGCCACGGAACAATAGTGCCAATCACATGTCCGGCATAAATGGAATCACCAACTGCATAGGGAATTGAATTTTTATTTATATGTGCGTACAAATAACCAATTGACTCACTATTAGTTTTATTATTTGCTACCCCGATTCTCCAATATAAATCTCCACCTGTAGTGAGAACTGCTTTTATAATTCCCGTTTTTACCGCATAAACTTCCTGATTGGGATTGCCCAAAAAATCAACTCCGGGATGTAGATATGCACCACTGCCATAATCTTGTAATTCATCATAACTGTTACCGATAGGGTATTTCATATTATCTGTACTATAGTTGAGAGGTCCGCGAATACTCTCGTGCAAACCTGAAAGTATAGAACTTTTAGATTTGTTTAAGACTGGCTTTTCAAACTGATTGGTGGTAAGATAAAAACTCTTTGCAGACTCTTTAAAGTTTTGCAGATTATCAGTTTTATATAATGTAAACTGAAACCCTTTTTCAACCTGTTCTTTCAATACATATTTAAGCGAATCCATCTCTGTTTTTACATCAAAGAATGTTCCGTGAAAAGGAAGTATTTTCGTTATTTCATTATTGCTTAGCGTGTATAAGTTGTTTCTGCCAAAAATAAGTATCTTGTCTTTGAACTGGAGCATTTTTGCAGGAATTTCGGGTATCTCAACAGTTTTTCCAAGGTAATTAATTGTTGAGGTTTTATCATCATAAGTTATTGGTATTCCCGCTGAATCTAAGCAATATAAAATTGAACTATTAGACTTATCAACTGACAAGGTTTGTAAATTCATCGAATAAATGCTTCCTTTACAGTAAAAAGATAGAAATGCTTTATTGGATGTAAGTTCCGGATTAATTATTTGTGAGAATTGCTCATCATACAGTAGTTTCCCCTGTAAAGAATAAATACGGAGCGTTGAAGGCACATTTTGTTCAATGGTAGTTATCGTAATTAGTTTATCTGTTGTTTCGGTAAGATATTTTTCCTCCGAAAGTTGCTCATTTATATTCAAAACTGAGCTCCTGACTCGTTGAAGTGCCGATGAATTAGTTGTTACAACATTATTGTCAATAAAATGACCGCAGTTATTTATTTCCTGTGACATTGCTATCAGAGAAAACAATAGAAATACCTGAGAAAGTAATGTTTTTTTCATAATGTTTTTTTAAGTGCTTAGTTAACCCCATCTGTTGCGCTTGTCGTATTTAACGGAAGTCCCCGGGTGGGGAGATGGTTTCCCTAGTTTTTTAGATGCCATTTCATATCAGCAGGTATATTGTTGCTGCTCTGATAACATCTTGCCTCGAAATCATTACTTCTCTGTTTTTTTGTCCAGATGTTCCAGCCTTTCACAAAAGACAGCTTGTATTCAGTTGTAATTTTATAGGAAGAATTATAGGTGATAGTAGTTCCGGAAACACTTACCGGCTTATCGCAATAAATATAATCAGAATAAACAGAACCGCTGTCGGTCAGATTATAATTGTTTTGATATAACAGAAATCCTGTTCTGAATCCATCCTTTATACAAAAAAGATCCAGGTAATTTAATTTCACGCTTTTATCACTTACCAGTGAATCAGGGAATACCTTGTCTATTCGGTAACAAAGCTTACCGTAACTCAGTGCCGGGAGTTGCAGTGCAAAAGCTCCACTCTGAAACTTAGCTTTGGCTATAGTAACCGATGTCATAAATGAGAAATACTGCGTATCTATGGAGTCATAATATACCTTTGCATATATCGAATCTATTTGACCGCTATACACAACAGGGTTATACACAAGCCCGGTTATTTTCGAATAATCAACAATTACCGGGTCATTGCACGAAGTGAATGTTGCTGATAATAAGGTTAACAGAATAATGAATAGCTGATTTCGTTTCATAATTCGTTTTGATTTCTTCTCGATAATTTATTATCAAAAACAAACTAACTGATATAAATTCTAATTTTAATCTTTTTCAGCCCCAAAGATAATTAAATTATTTTACATTAACGCTGTTGGAATGAGTGAGAATCAAATAACCGCCCGGAAGTTTTAGTTGAATATATATATTCAACTATATGGAGAATAAGATATTTCTCTGCAAGTGGCTACGCCACTTATAGGGATGGCAGGTATTCAAGTGGCATCGCCACGACCGATTTCTGTTCTGCTGGTTTTTAACCATATGCAATGTGAAGATTGGCTTTTCTGGAAGGTGAGAGTTTGTGGTGGCTACTGTGTGGGAAGCAACAAGTTCTATTGCCTCTTACTTTAGCCGGAGGATATTGAATGATAGATAAAAATGGCTTTAGCCAAATTAGTATCTTTGGGCTAAAGCCATTATTTGATTTTATTCTGTTTGAATGGGCTAAAGCCCAATCCAATTGAAAAATTACAGACCTATTAAGGACTTCCTTTTAGCATTTATACAAGCTGAATAAACAAGGTATCCAACAAATACAATATCTTTAAATTATTTCATAACCTTCAATATATCTAATAATTCTCCAATTGACTTTGCGCCATGCAAGTTCGGATTGCTAAAAACCATAAAATACCGATAATTATCACCGGCTTTACTAGCCCATTTTTCTCCAAGTCTTATTTTCTGAGCGCTATCCGAACCATCTAAATAATCTCCTTTCGTTTCAATCAATATAATTTTACCGTTTTTCATTTTGACAATGAAATCGGGATAATGATTAACAAAACCATTCAAAAGAAAACCCTTACCTCTTTCAAGGTTTCGATGCCAAAAAACGACACTATCTAAATTAGCTACTTCGTTTATAACTTTTTTTTCAAAGTCGTTCATTTCGCCTTCTTCAACATAGAGGTTCTTGGTAATTCCCTGTGTAGTATTTTTTGGACTAATTTTAGTCGGAAATTCAAACGTGTCCTGACAAACTACAACTCCTTGGTCAAGCAATACTTCAAACTGCTTTTCAGCATATTTATCAGTTAATGACTGAATTTTATTTTTAATCAGTGTTGAATAGTAATATTCATCATTCCATATTTCAGCAATCTTCTCACTATTCAGTCCCTTTATTGCATCTTTAATATATTCAATAATCTTAGGTTCAACAATTTCATCATTTTTCCTAACTTGTTGGGCTAAACGAATTGCTAATTGGTTGAGCTTGCCTTCTGGTGTTAAAGTGGTGATATATTCGGCGAAAGCATCTTTCATGCTGTCTGAAATCTTACGATATTCAGGTACATACTCATCTTTCCTACCTTCAACTAAATCAATACTCGCCATATCAGTTGACGTTTTCGTAAAATCTATCTTATGGTCTTCGACATTTAAATCAAAGCCATCGAGCAACATTCCTTTTGTAAGAGGAATATACGCACCCCCGGTTTCAAAAATAGAATGTTGAGTCACTTTCTTGTAAAATGCAGGGAGTTTTATTCCTTTTACACTGTCTTTGAATAGCTCTTTTATCGGATATTTTTTAATCTTGTCCATCAATTCTGTTGGTATTAAATTGTCTTCCTTTTCAAGTTCTTCTATTGTTTGTTCGAATTCAGTTTTGGTGTTCAGTGCAAATTCGATATTTACATCCAGTTTTTGTTTTGTTTCTTCAGACTCTGATAGTTCTTTAATACTTTGTACATTTATTTCTAATTCAGATTGTAAATCAGGAGTTTGAACTTCTTTTGCGGGTTCATTTTGTACCTGACTAAATAAATCTTCAAAAACTCCCTGCTGTTTGGCTGGTGTTGCTTCTATTTCTACAAAGTTGTCTTTCGACCTGTAATCTTTTGAACTAAAGCCTTCTTTGTTCAGACTGGCTTTAATTTTTTCGAGTGTATTAAGGAAATTAGCAGATGAAGTAAATACATACGAAAGATTAAGCAAATCTTGTTTGTGATGTGTAACGTAAGGTAAACGAAGAATACGACCTAAGATTTGTTCCACATCAACTGACGAAGATTTATTGGCTAATGATGCTAAAATGTAAGCAAAGGGGCAATCCCATCCTTCTTTCAGCGCATTGACAGTAATGATATAGCGAACTTCACATTCCCTGTTCATTAAATCAACGCTCTTGATTTCGTCTTTTTGTGCTGTTTTTATCTTTATTTGATTCTCGGGAATCCCAATCTCAATTAATTGTTCTTTAATTTTCTCAAAGGTTACATTATCATCAGCAGTTTTGGGTTGTGCCTGAAACAATACAATCGGACGGATATATTTCCCTCCTGTTTCTTCTTCAATTTTTGCTTTGGCTTCAAGTGTTCTTTGAAGTTGAATAGCACTGGTGATTACTTCGTTTGTGTCAGGTTGATTATAAACAATAATCGGTAATTTTACCATGTTGTTATTTTTCAACTTTATGGCATCCACAAAACTGATAATATTGCTTTTGTTTCGGGGAGTTGCCGTCAGGTCGAGTATAAAACTTGGATTGAGATTATTGAGCACATCTATACGCAAATCTGCTTCAAAGTTATGACTTTCATCAATTATAATCACCGGATTTAGTTGCGACAAAACCTGTATCAGTGCTGTTTCATCAATATGTGATAAGAGCTTGTCGGGATATTGATATGTTTTAGGGAATTCTGCCAGATTCTCATTTTCCCTATATGCTCTTGGTGCACCTGTTCGTACCGATTCTACGAACGATTGGACACTTAGCACCAAAATACTTAACTGTTCTTTCAGTTCCACAGGATTAAAACCCTGACCAAACAGCAAACCTTCTTTTTCATACACTTTTACAGCACTCCCAAAATGGCTGTCAATTTTCTGGCGATATGGATCACTTGTGTTATTTAGTCTGTTGTAGGTTTGTTTCAGAATAGTATCTGAAGGCACAAACCAAACAACGACTTTTGTTTTACCCGAAGGGAAACTATCAAAAATAGGTTTTAATGCATTACAAGCAATAAAGGTTTTACCTCCGGCAGTAGGAACTTTCACCGTAACACGAGGCACAGCTTTAATCGAATTATCGTAAGGTTTTAGGTAATTGTCATCAAGTGTTTGCAATGAAATTCCTTTGCTTTCCCAAAAACGCGAAAAGGCAAGGTTCAGTTGTTCCGTTTTTTCCAGTTCCTCAATAAATCCCGACAAGTCGTTTATTACTTCTTGTTGGTAGCTTTTCATTTCCATATTAAAATCGCTTTATGTCTCGTGGTATTTTTTTGAAAATAATGTTTTTTGCCATCAGGTACTCTTTTTCAAGCAGGCAATGGTCGGCATAAATCAGGTATTGTTCGGCTTTTTCAGTCACAATACTCAGAGTTTCCAAACTCAACGTAGTGAATTTATCCTTTTCGTAATAAAAATAATAGCCCGTATTATTGTAGGTGTCAAGCAGGTATTTTTGCTCTGCTACCTGCTCTCTTTCAAGATGTTGTTTAGTTTCGGTGTAATAGATATATTCCCGTATCTTTTGCTCACCCACTTCTTCGTTCAGATTTTGATCCTGATTGAAAATTGGTGCGCCTAATTCGTAGAAATCGAAACTACCACCTGTGCCTTCCGTCATTCCTGAAATACTTTCTTCTCCTATAATAGCAATATTTCCATTCTCCGATTCTATTGTTACATTTGAGTACTTTTCATTCGATTTAAAGAGATCAAATTCATCAATAATTTTCTTTGACTTCTTCAGGTTTGTGAGATTTACCGAATAGCTTTTTAGCACTGTTCTTTTATTTCCACTAAACTCATAACCTCTTATAGCTTTCTTTACTCTATTCGCTGTTATATCTTCTGCATAATCTTCAAGTTCAACAAGTATAAATTTCCGATTACCACCATCCCTTTTATTTAAATTCAATACTGCATGCGCGGTTGAGCCTGTTCCGGCATACGAGTCTAATATAATTGCATTGGGATTGTTTTTCAACGAAAGAATCTTTTCCATTAGTTTCGTTGGCTTTGGAGTTTCAAAAGGTAGTTTTGAATTAGGGAATAGTTCTTTGATTTCTCTTTTGGCATCCTGAGTATGACCAACTTCTGAATATGTCCAAACAGTCATTGGAGTAATTCCATCTTTAACCTCAGAAATGAATCTTTTTATTCGAGGTACAATATCACCATTCTCACCAAACCAAATTCGATTGTCTTTTTTAAAAACTTCAAATCTATCTTTATCTAATCTCCAACAGTAACCGTTTGGTGGCCATACACTTCTTCCTGAAGGAGTTATAATTTCATAGACTTTTTCTTCGACAACAGGACCAACTGATAAAT
>CAIKVR010000198.1 GCA_903830915.1 uncultured Bacteroidales bacterium | reverse complement strand
GTGACGCAGAACATATTTAATATTGTGTCTGCGCTGAATGTCTTTTACCAAAACAGTTAATGATTTGATTTGCTTGTCGGTCGGTTTGTCCGAAACATCGTCTGTAGTTACAAGTTCTATTCCAATGGAGCATTGATTCACGGAAGTTTGTCCATCAGGCAGACAGCTTTTACCCGCTTGAAAAGAAACATCTTTTTCTTTCACTAATCTGAAAACTTTACCGTTGCGCGCTATCAGGTAATGCGAACTAACCCGATATTGATAGAATTGTTTTAGTATCCGATTTACACTGTATTTATCACCACCCGATTTATTGAAAACCGAATGAATAATAATTGCTTCAATAGTTCTGTTCGTTTCGGGTCTCATGCCAAAATGTACACTTCTGTTAATGATTTTTAATTCTTTATTGGCAAAAACAGTAGCTGTTCCAAGCAGTATTAGTATCAGTATATTTCGGAATATGCCCATAAACTATTTGATAAATAATCCATTAAAATACATCCATATAATATAACGGAAAAATTTTCCGATTAACATAGAAATAGCCACTTTCCACCAGTTACAACGGAAAAAGCCGGTTGCTACGGCAATCACATCGCCTATAAAGGGGACAAAAGAGAAAAATGCAATCCAGTCGCCATACTTTTGAATTCGTACGGTGTAACTTTCCATTTTCTCTTTTTTTACGCCCAAATACTTTTCAATCCATTCAATTTTCCCTAACAGCCCCACGTAATAGCTTGTCATTCCGCCCAGCCAGTTGCCAAGCGTAGCCACCCAAACGCAAGTCCATGCATCTAAACCGCCGAAAACCATTGCTGAAAAAATGATTTCGGAGCTAAAAGGTACAACAGTTGCTGCCAGAAAAGAGGCGAGAAAAAGGCCAATGTAGCCAAGCTCCATGAATATGTTCATCTACAATGGAATGTATTTGAAGACAACAAAAGCTAAGTTTAAAATACAGAAAAAAGTGAACAGAATTCCGTAAAAATTATTCTGACTCAGCGTAAGGGGATGGGAAAGCAACAGCGTATAAATGAAAGCTATTAATGGTAGAAAGCTGATAAACTGGTTCATGAAAATGATAGACAATATAGCCAGTGAAACCAGTAGAAACATCAGAAAATTCAGTTTGTTGCGTGTGTGAATAGCATCGCTTCTCGACATGGAATTCACTCCAACAATACTGATAATCAGGATAATTACCAACAATCCGGAATAAATATACTCAACCAGCGTAAAAGAGATAAATGTGAAATTAAAATCAAGAATTGTTGAAAATAATTGCTGCAAATTTACAGACGGATTCAATAGGAAAACGACTGACAAATAGAGAATCCATGGTGCTAAGGTTCCCATGACAGATGCCATAAATGTACGCAATGATAAACTTTGGAAAATAATGAACCCAAACCAACAAACCGGAATCAGAAATATGAACTGGTTGATTAATAAACTGCTGACGCTTATTAATAAACTCCCCAGAAATGCTTGTTCAGAGGCTTTGTTATCACGAAGCATATTGAAGAAGTTGAAAACAGCAAAAATAAATAACGTTAATGTCAACTGAGAAGTTATTGCGGTATGTGTCGGATACCAGCAACTCATTAATAGCAAAAAACAAAATATAGGTAGGAATGTACGGGTACGGATAATGGTAAATTTATTGTTTATCTGTGCTATCAAAAACGAATTCACCAGAGTAATAATCAGGCTTAAAATATTTACCAAAAGCCCATTCCCCAGAAAAAACGAAATTGAATTATCCGTCGAACTACTTTGATGAGCGATGGGTAGATTATAAAATGAGCCGACAAAATCAGTCATCCACAAAGCTATGCAAGCTCCCACCAGCAATACTGCCAGTGGGATACTTGGAACTATAAAATTTTTGAGGGAAATCTTCATTAAACTATCAACTGTAAACTATTAACTATTTCAACCCTCTTCTCTTCAACAGTGCATCAGGATTAGGATTTGCACCACGGAAATCACGGTACAACTTCATCGGATCGTCCGAATCACCCCGTTCCAGTAACTTCTTGCGGAAAGCTGTAGCCACTTTCGGATTGTATACATCGCCCGTTTCCTTGAAAGCCTGAAATGCATCTGCATCGAGCACTGCAGCCCATGTGTAGCTATAATATCCGGCACAATACTCACCACTGAAAATATGGTTGAAGTAAGAACTGCGGTAACGGACAATGATTTCCGGAATCATACCAATTTTGTCCAACGAAGCTTTTTCAAAAGCAGTTACGTCGAAATTGGTAGTATCTTTCATGCTATGGTAATCCATATCGAGGAACGAGGCTGCCAATAATTCAGTATTGATAAAACCCTGATTGAACGTACCTGCCTTTTGAATTTTATCCATCAGTTCTTTTGGCATAACAGCACCAGTTTGGTAATGACG
>CAIKVR010000197.1 GCA_903830915.1 uncultured Bacteroidales bacterium | reverse complement strand
CCTTTTCAATACTGGTGTCAACTAAAACAATGCTGTCTTTATTTATTTTTTTGATGCTTTTTCCATTGAAAATTGCACCAACCCCCAATTCCCGCTTTACTACAATACCATTGATTAAGGTGCTTACAATGGCTTTATTATTTTCAATGCCAATAAGTGTATCGGTATTTTCAACCACATCCTGTGTATAAACCACAATTTTCTTTACCAGATTTTGGCGAAAAGAAGAAATGCTGTCAAGTGTATATGCCACATTTGATAACGGCAAACTGTCTTTCTTTTTTGGAAACGTAGCTCCAAAACGTAAATAGTAATTATCAAACCCTTCAAAATAGGTTTTAAAGGCATTGCCTTCAAAACGGTGCGGTTCGTCCATTATCACAATTGGATTCAACCGTTTCAAACAATCCAAATACGATTTTGGTGGTTCCTGGTTATTGACAAATAGCTCTGGTTGGTTGACTTCGTACTCCAATGGTCGGTTTAAAATATTATCACGACTATTAAACGAACTTGGTGTCATTACCAAAACCGACAGATGGGAAGTGCCAATAAATTGCTTTATCGCAGATATATTGCCAGCTTCGTAAACAAAAGTTTCAATTTCTTTTTCTCTTTCGTTGGCATAAAATGTTTTGAAGTATTCTTTTGTGTCCTCTAAGTTTGTTTTTGTTCCTTCGCGAATTGGAACGGTAGGAATAAGAACGATAAATTTTTTGTATCCAAAATTTTTATTGAGTTCAAATATGGTTTTGATAAACGTGAACGTTTTTCCTGTTCCGGTTTCCATCATTACATCAATGTTTCTGGAGTCCTGAACCGGAAATTTGTATTTGTTTTTATTATGGTGTTCTGAAAGCACTTCGATAAACTTAGCGTGTTGCCGTAAGTTTTCAAAAAGACTTGTAATATTGGTTATGCAGTCCTCTTGATAAGATTGTACTTCATATTGAAATTGTTTGGTAATCATTGGCTTCAGCTTTCGCTTCCACCATTATTCAGGTAAGATATGTCCACAAAAAAAGCGTGAACTAAATCCTTATCCACGTCAGAGGCCCTAGTAAAGCCCATACAAGAATGATAAGTCAGAAGCTCACGCCGTTAGGCACGAGCATCTTGCTTACTACTCCATTCTTGTATTCGCTTTTTTTGAAATTTACTAGGTTTCTGACGTGCGAACAATAGCAGAATGCTATTTAATTAATATTTTTGAAAAATAGTAGAGACGCCAAGCATGGCGTCTGTACATGTAAATTGTTTTATTTGATAGATTGTTTGTTTTGTAGAGACGCCATGCCTGACGTCTCGTATGAATATGTATATTTATTAAGATGCGAACATCGCATCTGTACATTGTGCAAAGATAAAAGATTTCACATTATCTATACTGTCATTGATAATAATTTATTTGATTTTTTATTACCAATCCACCGTATAGATCTGTTTTGTATTCTTTCAAAGCCTGTAAGCCCTGCGGCGCATTACTTTTGTAATTGTACAAAAGCTGTAAACCGACCGATTTATATGTTTTGTAAATTGCAAAAGAGTATAAACCCTGTGATTCATCCCTTTTGTATTCTTACAAAAGGGTTTCGCCGTGCGATTCATGGCAATTGTAAAGTTACAAAGGGGTTTCGCCGTTCGGTTCGGGGCTTTTGTAATCTTACAAAAGCAATGCGCCATTCGGTTTTGGTTAATTGTAATCTTACAAAAGGGATAAATCGTGCGGATTGGGTGCTTTGTAACTTTACAAAGGGGGTAAATCGGGCGGATATGGTGCTTTGTAAAGTTACAAAGGAGATAAATCGGTCGGCTCAATATGATTTGTGGGTCTATTCAATAAACTGTGTCAGAAAAGGGAAAATCATTATATTTACCCTTTAAAAACAAGTTAAAATGGACAAGACAAAAGGATTTGATTACAAGGAATTTGAACAAGAGGCCTTAATAAAATTAAAGCAAGGTGTAAGCTTAGAAGGAGAAAACGGGATATTGGCACCATT
>CAIKVR010000196.1 GCA_903830915.1 uncultured Bacteroidales bacterium | reverse complement strand
TCGCGGTATTTATGAATATTCGCGAGTTGGAACTCGCGAGACCCAAAAATAAAGACATTTCAGAAAAAGTCAAGACGGCTTCATAAACTATAAACTAGTCTTCCCCATGTGTTTCACAGTAGCTATAATTCGTAAAGGCGTGTTGATGACCGCCGAAGAATACTATAACAGCCTGCCGCCAGTTGTCCAAAAGAAACGGAAAAACCCTGTAGAGCCTGAGATACCCGATTTATTTATGATGAACGGCTTTGTGCATCCGGCATTGCCTGTAATCAAAGAGGAAGGGATGGAGCTGTATGAATGGGGGCTGATACCCAACTGGGTGAAAGATACCGTTTCGGCCAACGATATACGCAGCAAGACACTCAATGCCAAAGGTGAAACCGTTTTTGAAAAGCCTTCGTTCAGCCGGAATGTGCTTTCGCATCGCTGCCTGTTGCCCGTAAGTGGCTTTTACGAGTGGCGCGATTTCAACGGCACTAAATATCCCTACTACATACAGCCCGAAGATGCTCCGGGCTTTTTGCTCGGCTCGGTGTACGATAGCTGGACCGACCGCTCCACCGGGGAAACACGCAATACCTTCAGTATAGTAACCACAGCCGCCAATCCGCTGATGGAAATGATACACAACCTGAAAAAACGTATGCCGCTGATATTCACACAGGCTGAAGCACAGGCCTGGCTCGACCCTTCAACCACTCCCACCCAACTGCAGCAACTTATCAAACCTGCCGACGAGCGCCTGATGAAAGCGCATACTATAAGTCGTACGGCTAATAATGCACATGTCAATCGTAATTTTGCCGAAATCATGCAGCGGGTGGATTATCCTGAACTGAATCAGCAGAGTTTGTTCTGAGAAAAACAGTTTAATTTCATAACATTTTCCTCGTTTCGCTGACAAAACCCCGTCCACTCGGATATGTTCTTTTAATAAGTAAATGCTGGTGCTGGTTGTTGGGATATGTTATCTCATCTGTATGTATTATAAGGATTTTTAATCCGAAATAAATTTTTAGTGCTAGTACACGACTTCAAGTTGTGCTAGTACTTTTTTTAAAGAGCTTTATCTGCAACGATACTTATCCTAACTACAGTGCGGATTGTATAGCGTAGTAAACTGTAATAGTAAATAATTAAGCTACAGAATTCGTGCGGCAACGCGGGGGTTCTGTCCGGATAGGTTGCACACAGTTGATGGGGTCTGTGTCAGATTTTAAAGGATATCCTGTTGTTTTAACGACAGTTCTGATAGAATAAATTCAGAACGGATTTTTTATTCAATAAATCACATTCCAACAGTGTTGCCACTTTGTGTGAATCATGTAACTTTTTTCAAGATTTATGTAATCTGAATCAGTTTAAAAATTATGAACTTTGCCCTGGAAGGTAAATAACAACGTTTACAGTCAATTTCCAACTAACAAACCTGACATCAAACTTACATTTTAAAATACAACGAACATGAAAGTAAATGGGAAAAATGAAAACACAATTATTGGGGAGGATATTATCAAAGATCAACACGAACACAAGTCTCACTGGAAAGTGATACATCACAGTTTGATTTTTTGGATTTTCGCTTTTTTGATGTTAGTTGCTATTATTTATTTTGTAATGTCTTTAGGCTTTGTTCTGATACCTCATTGGTAATTGAAGCAACTAACTAAAATAACAAAACCCTTTTAAGTATTGGCTGTAGGATAGTTTACAGTTTATTGTTACAAGTGCTGGTACGACTTCAAATTGTGCTAGCACTTTTTTAGTGATATATAGTCCCTGCTCACGCCGATTTGTAATCTGTACTTAACTAATGGTACAAGCAAAACACATCTAACAGGTTTTGAAAACCTGTTAGATGTAGTCAAGTACCACTCTGGATCAATTTGATTGGGCGGAATTTATCTCCGTAAACGGAGAGCCCATTCATACAGAATAAAATCAAATGAGGGCTTTAGCCAAAAGATGAAGGATGTGATATCGGATTTTCTTTGCTGATCTTTTGGCTAAAGCCCATTCTATTTTTACTTCAAATTCCTCCGGTTAAAGCCGAGAGGCAATTGACGTCCTCCACCGATAAAAAGAAAAAGCATTTCTCAGAAATTAAATTTGGGATTAAAGGTGGAGGTGGTTTAAAAAACCTGTTAGATGAGATTAATAAGTACTTAACAGAATAAAATGAGGAGCAGTTTAAATACTTTGGTATATTACTTTGAAGTCAGTTTCAAGCGTCTTGCTTCCATGTATTTTTTTATTTCTTCAAAGTTCATGTCCTTAATATCCATGCTTATTTTATCTCTGACTTCACGCATATAGTCAACGGCTTTAAATCCTTTGATGGTGGTGTTATTCGTTTTCATATACTATAATTTCTTTAGGTGATCGGATGTCAATTGTTTGGTAACCGAGTTTCATATTAACAGCATTGTAACCTCTTATTCGTATAACATTTACAATATGTTTAAAGTTCCAGCTAACTAACACATCTGCCTTATAAATGGTGGCTAATGCTATATGGAAGCAATCTTCCCTGCTAGTTTTTCCTACCACGTTTTCTGCAATGTATGAGTCGGCAAGTTGGAGGGCCTCTTCAGTCAATTCGATACGTGTTTTATTAGCTTCTGGTACTGTAGATAATAAATTTCTAACTTGCTCGGGTGCATTTAGAAGTTCATCTTCAGTTACACTAGAGAAAACTATGTCAAACTTATTATCCCTGATGGCATTGAAAAGAAGCTTAGTCTCTTTTTCAAATTCAATATCGAAATAACCACCTATTACAGAGGTGTCGATATAGAACAAGTTTTCTGTTTTTCATATTAATTTCCTTATCAAAGTATTACGATTCATTGTAACCTTCTTGTAATTCTTTCAACCAATTCTCGGCATTAATATTCCCTAGCCAGTTCTTTTTTGCTTTTTCTCTAAGATTAATCAAATAATCCGCATTGTAGTTGAGTTGAATCTCTCTGATGTCATAATTATCAGGAGTCAGTTCAATATTACCGACAGTTCCGGTAACGCGTATTTCTTTTTGACCAATTTAATCCATCGTGCAAAGTAACTAATATTTTCTCTGAATAACAAATTGATATTCTAAATATTGAATCGAAACCCCCGGTGATTTCTACAACCAGCACCAACTTCCGGGCGGCTATTTGAATCTCACTCCTTCCTCCACCCATAAAAAGAAAAGGCAGATAGAGATTCCACGCTTTGCATTGAATGACAAATCTCAGAAATTGGTTGGAGTTGAAGGTGGTTACATTGCATATGGTTGAAACTCTACGCAATGTAAATCGGTCGTCGCTATGCGACTTGCTCAACTTATGCAAGTGGCATCGCCACGACCGATTTACATGAGCGTGTGAATTTATTCACATGCGATAAAACGAGTAAGGTATATTATTGACTTGCGATAAAATACGATTTTTTGGAAAAATAGAATCAGAAATATTTCACTTCTTTACCTTCAATTGAACTTAACAGATTATTTGCCAGTCGGCTTGCTCCGAAACGGAACATCGTCTTATTCAACCATTCATCTCCCAAAATAGCTTTTACAAGGCTAAAGTGTTTTACGGCATCTTCGGTGGTTACAATTCCTCCCGCAGGTTTGTAGCTTATCTTTACACCTGTTTTTTCGTGCCATTCTTTAATTGCCTGACACATTACGTAGGTTGCTTCAAGCGTTGCTGCTACAGGGATTTTACCGGTGGATGTTTTGATAAAATCAGCACCCGAAGCCATTGCCAGAATGGAGGCTTTTTTGATGTTGGATGCCGAAACTAATGCTCCGGTTTCAAGAATTACTTTCAGATGGGCTTCACGACAGGCAGCTTTAATTTCGGAAAGTTCTTCGTACACTTCTTCGAATTTTCCTTCCAGAAATTTGCCAATGGATATTACTACATCAATTTCGGTTGCACCTTCCATAACACACATAGCAGTTTCGGCTACTTTTACTTCAATAAAAGTTTGTGAAGCAGGAAACCCCGCTGAAACTGCAGCTATTCCTATTTCTTCAGTCAGATGTGCTTTAACTACAGGAACGAGAGACGGATAAACGCAAATTGCTCCAACATTAGGAAGATGAGGAAATACAGTTTTGAAACCATTTACTTTAGTTACCATCGAAATAATTTCAGCATCTGTATCTGTCCCGTTTAATGAAGTCAGATCAATCTGATTCAGACATTGTTTGTAAACTGCTGAGTTATTATTTTCGTCATAATGCGCTGCCAGAATTTTATCAATATCTTGTTTTACAGCTTCATCGCTTACATTAAAATTGTATTGCTTAAAAAGGTCGTCAATTTTGCTCATGGTATTTTAATTTGCCCCCTGAATTCTGCCCCCTAACCCCCTAAAGGGGGAATAAGACTGGGAAAAGAGAGAATTATTATTTTATTATTAAGTTCTACAAACTACTCTTAAAGTCCCCTATAGGGGATTTAGGGGCCGTAAGTTTATCATTTTCCAGATGGCGTGTTTTGTCACGTTCTGTTTTTTTTAGCATGTTTTTTTCAAAAGCTTCAGTTAGGTCAACCCCGGTTTGGTTGGCGAGGCAGATAAGTACCCAAAGTACATCGGCCATTTCGTCAGCCAAATTGGCCTCTTTGTCTGATTTTTTGAAAGATTGTTCGCCGTAAGTTCGGGAAATAACACGTGCAAGTTCGCCTACTTCTTCAGTCAGAATAGCCATATTGGTCAATTCGCCAAAGTACCTGACACCGTAGGTTTTAATCCACTCGTCAACCTGTTTCTGGGCTTCCTGCAAAGTCATTTTTAATCTTCGGTTAGGCGGGCAATAATAGTTTCGTTGCCGGTTGTTGAATCGCCAACCTGTACAAAAATTTCAGTACCGATTGGAAAAAATAAATCAACCCGTGAGCCAAATTTAATAAAACCGAGATGTTCGTTCAGGTGACATTTTTTGCCGGCATGGGCATAAGTTACTATACGACGGGCTAATGCTCCGGCAATTTGACGTACCAGAATTTGTGTGTTACCTTCAGACTCAATCACAACTGTCGAACGCTCATTTTCATTACTGGATTTAGGCAGAAAAGCTGCCATGTGTCGTCCACTATGGTGAAGTGATTTTATAACCGTACCTTTAATCGGATACCAGTTTGCGTGTACATTGAAAACTGACATAAAAATTGAAACCTGAATACGCTGGTCTCCAAAATGTTCCAGTTCGTCAGTTGGTTCAACTACTACCACTGTTCCATCGGCAGGTGCAACAACCAGACTAGGATCATCTATATAAACTTTTCGTGGCGGATTACGGAAAAAATAAGCGAAGAAGAATAATAGTAATGCTGATATTACAATATTCAGTATGGGTAGAATACCAAACGGAAAATGTTTATAAACATAAAGGTTAACAAGTAGGAGTATCAGTGCCAGTGAAGCTAGAATAAACCGACCTTCTTTGTGAATTCTGACGTAGCGCATGCGTAATATTAGTTTTTATTGCTGTAAAAATATGAAACAAAAGTAAAGAAAAAGTATCATAGTTGCAAGACTGTGTCATAAACTTTTCTAATCCGGTAGAATTGATTAATTTTGTAGCTTGTTTTTACCCAAAATTTTAAACTAATTTTAAACTTAATGGATTTATCTCTTCTTACTGCAATTTCGCCGGTTGATGGTCGATACCGTTCAAAAACTCAAGCGTATGCCTCTTATTTTTCAGAATATGCTCTGATTCGTTACCGTGTACAGGTTGAAATTGAATATTTTATAGCACTTTGCGAAATTCCATTGAAACAACTGGAACAAGTTCCTTCTTCGGTTTACCCTAAATTGAGGGGTATTTATAAAATTTTTTCAGAAGCAGATGCCTTGAAAATTAAAGAAATAGAAGGAGTAACAAACCATGATGTAAAAGCGGTTGAATATTTTATAAAAGATAAATTTGATGAACTTGGTTTGCAATCATTCAAAGAATTTATTCATTTTGGGTTGACTTCACAGGATATTAACAATACAGCTGTTCCGTTATCTATAAAAGATGCGTTGCAGCAGGTCTATTATCCTGAAATGGATGAGATTATTAAAACATTGTCACGATATGTTGAAGAATGGCGCGATGTATCAATGCTGGCTAAAACACACGGTCAGCCTGCTTCACCAACCAGACTTGGAAAGGAAATGATGGTGTTTGTAAACCGTATAAATAAACAGTTCTCAGCCCTCAAAGAAATTCCTGATTCTGCTAAATTTGGTGGTGCAACCGGTAATTATAATGCTCATAATGTGGCATATCCTGCAATAAGCTGGAAAGATTTCGGGAATAAATTCCTGACTGAAAAACTGGGACTGGAGCGCGAACAATGGACCACACAGATTTCAAATTATGATAATCTTGCTGCCCAGTTCGATGCCATGAAACGTATCAACACTATTTTAATTGACTTTTGCCGCGATATATGGACGTATGTTTCGATGGAATATTTCAAACAGAAAATAAAAGCCGGTGAGGTAGGTTCTTCGGCGATGCCTCATAAAGTAAACCCGATAGATTTTGAAAATGCAGAGGGAAATCTTGCCACTGCTAATGCAATGTTCGAGTTTCTGTCCGGCAAACTTCCAGTTTCTCGTTTACAACGAGATTTGACCGACAGTACTGTACTTCGCAATGTTGGCGTACCATTTGCTCATACGCTTATTGCTACACAAAGTATTTTAAAAGGTTTAGGGAAATTGTTGCTCAACGAAACAGCTATTTACCGCGATTTGGATAATTCGTGGGCAGTGGTGGCTGAAGGTATTCAGACCATTCTTCGTCGTGAAGGATACCCTGAACCTTATGAAGCATTGAAAGCCCTAACCCGCACTAACGAAGGAATTACTGCCAGATCAATCAGCGATTTTATTGAAACACTGGATGTTAATCAGTCAATTAAAGAAGAGTTGAAGCGCATTACACCACGGAATTATACGGGAGTTTAGAGGCCCCCTAACCCCCGAAAGGGGAACTGAGATTGTTTATAATAGTCATAATTTAAATGGCTTTGAAAGTCCCCTTTCGGGGGATTTAGGGGGCTGAAATCTACATGTTCAAATTTATAATGTTATTGAAGCGGTTTGCTCCGCCATACAAGAAATATGTTTTTCTGAGTTTGTTGTTCAATTTGTTGTCAACAATCTTTAGTTTGTTTTCGTTTGCAGCGGTAATTCCGGTTTTGCAGATTCTGTTCGGAATTGAAAAAGCTACTAAAGTGTTTATTGTCTGGAACTGGAATCAAAGCTGGAATGAAATTGGGTCTGCTCTGAAGAATAATATTTTCTGTTGGATTGATCAGACTTTTCAATCGGTTGGCGCAAGCAATGCCTTGTTGGTTGTCGGATTATTTCTTGTTCTTATGACCGGTTTGAAAGTGGGAATGGCCTATATGGGTTCTCATTTTATGATACCAATTCGTACCGGTGTGCTTCGTGACTTGCGAAACCAACTGTATCATAAAATCATCAACCTACCCATTGGATTTTTCACCGAGGAACGTAAAGGCGATATTATTTCGCGCATGACGGCCGATGTTGGCGAGGTGGAAGCATCTATCATGAGTTCGCTCGACATGATGTTCAAAAATCCGATAATGATTCTTATTTATCTGGGCGTAATGTTCAGTATGAGTTGGCAGTTGACCATTTTTGTGCTTTGTCTGCTGCCTTTTAGCGGATGGTTGATTGGGAAAATTGGTAAATCACTGAAGAAAAGTTCGGCTCTTGGTCAGCAACTTAATGGCGAGATGCTTTCGCAGGTGGAAGAGACGCTCGGAGGTTTGCGTGTAGTAAAAGCTTTTAATGCCGAACATAAACTGGAAGCCCGTTTTTCGATTCTGAACGAGAAAATCCGCAAAACATTAAACAAAATTAATCGCCGTTATAATCTGGCCCATCCGGTAAGTGAATTTATTGGTACAGTGGTTATTGCCATATTACTTTGGTTTGGCGGAGTGCTGATTCTTACTAACAGAAGTTCCATCGGAGCACCCGAATTTGTGTATTTCATCATAATTTTCTACAGCATTATTGCTCCTGCAAAGGATCTTTCGCGTGCTTCGTACAGCATTCAGCGTGGATTGGCTTCGCTCGAAAGGGTTGATAAAATTTTGAAGACTGAAAATGTTATTAAAGAACCAAAAAATCCGCAGGAGATTAAAAATTTCACCGATAAAATTGAATTTAAAAACCTGAGTTTTAAGTATCAGACCGATTGGGTATTGAAAGATATTAATCTGATTGTTCCAAAAGGAAAAACGGTTGCTTTGGTTGGTCAGTCAGGTTCGGGAAAGTCCACACTGGTTGATTTATTGCCACGTTATTACGATCCGGTGAAAGGTGAAGTGATTATTGATGGCGTAAATATCAAAAAATATACCCGTCATGATCTTCGGTCGCTCATGGGCAATGTGAATCAGGAAGCCATTCTGTTCAATGATACATTCTATAACAATATCGCTTTTGGAGTTGAAACTGCAACCCTGGAACAGGTTATAGAAGCAGCCAAAATTGCCAATGCGCATGATTTTATTATGGCTACCGAAAATGGTTACGAAACGAATATTGGTGACCGTGGGAGTAAACTTTCGGGCGGTCAGCGCCAACGTGTGAGCATTGCCCGTGCCATTCTGAAAAATCCACCTATTTTGATTCTTGATGAAGCCACATCGGCACTCGATACCGAATCCGAAAAAATGGTTCAGGAAGCACTCGAAAACCTGATGCTTAACCGCACAACCCTTGTGGTGGCACACCGTCTTTCGACCATCAAACGTGCCGACGAAATATGCGTGATGCACGAAGGTCAGATAGTGGAACGAGGCAAACACGATGATTTAATAGCGCTGGAGGGATATTACAAACGGTTGTGTGATATGCAGTCGTTTTAAAGGGCAGTAAACGGTAAGCAATAAAAAAATGAGTCTGGTCAATCATGATCAGGCTCATTTTTTTTTGAAAATTTCTGCATAAATTTGTATTAAACATGTTTTTCAAATTTTTTCCAAAAAAACGCACAAAACAGCTTAACTATTTGAAAAATGTTATTATTTTTGCATCGAAATCTTTAGGGAATCATTCTTTTTTTGTTTATTCGTAGTACGACGTGAGTCGTGCTACGAATTTTATAAAGACGAAATCATCGAAAAATGTTCCATTGAACCCACTGCACAATGCAGAACCTTCACCGAACATCCATTGGTTAATCTGCACGTTGCAGAACCTTCGCCGGACAACCATTGGTTAATCTGCACGTTGCAGAACCTTCGCGGGACAACCATTGGTTAATCTGCACGATGCAGATGGTCCACAGCTGTTGAAACCAACTATTTTCTGATTAAACTAACGTTATTTTCAATAATTAGTATCAACTAAAAAATCTATTGCTATGAGTAACCTATCATTTTCACCGTTGCACGTTAATGGAATGACCATCAACAACACATTTTCTCTTATCAAATCATCGGTCGACCTTGCTATTCCCGTTCGTACCAATCTGGGCGTAATGCTCGATGCCGCACTAACCAAGATGATTGCCGATAACGAAAGTTTCGGGCAGCAAATCAACAAAAATCAAAAAAGCGAACTTACCGACAACCTCAAACCGTTGGATAAAGTCCGTGACGCTACCGAAGCTGAGATAAACCGTACCGTTATGTTTTACTCCAAAGGAAGCGATGAAATAAAAAAAGTAGCCGCTCAAAAACTGAAATTATTCTTCACACCCTATTGGGATGCTGCTTCGCTGCCTCAGAACACACAAACAGGTGTGGTGGCCGAAATGATTGGCAAGTATAAAGCGAATACTGAATTGGTGGCAGCTGCTCAGGCATTGGGAATTATTGATTTGATTGCGGCACTAGAAACCAAAAACAATGCATTCGATGCGGTGTACAAAAGTCGCAACGACGAAGTTGCCGGTCGCGAAACATCGGGCAGCTCGCTGAAACCTGCTGCCATAGCAAGTTACAACAGCTTCTGCACCGTAATGGAACAAGCCGCCAACCTTATGCCTAACGACAGCATTCTGGCACTGTTCAATAACCTTGACTTGCTTCGCAAAAAATACCATGCAATGGAAGGTGGGAGCAAAGATACACCTGCACCTGATAGTGCTCCGGCAAAGTAATCGCAAAAATATATTCGTAGCACGACTTCAAGTCGTTCTACGAATATATTTGTATTTGAAGATAGCGTTAGCCGAAAAGCTTTATGAGTAGGCAAAATTTAAACAACAATTAAAAATGAAAACAACTATGAGATCTTTTTGGGCTGTTATGCTCCTGATGTTTATTTGCGGTAATTTGAGTTCACAAAATCCGGTAAATAGAGCCAAAACTCGTGTACATTCACTACTGGATGGTGCTTTTAGGAATTCAAAAATCACGTCACACAATCCTTTAGCAACTACATCGCCTTACTTCAAAGTAACAAGAGTAGAAAAAGTAAGATATCAATTGGATAGCTTAATTCTTACTCCAGCTGTAAATGGTTCAGGTACGCCAAAAGCTAAAATTGAATGTAAGTACGATAGTTTGGGCAGAATGATACTATTTTACTCTTCACAATCTAATGATTCGACCATGGTGGTAGAATTTAGTTATAAGTATGTATATAGCTATGGAAGTAACTATTCAATAAAAGATTGGTATGAGGCAAAAAATGGAACTGCAAGCTTTTATTCACGAACAAAAACAATTTACGATCAAAATAGCAGAATACAATCAGTAATAGAAGGAGCTGATACTGTAAATTTTACAACTAATTCGACTAGAAATGAATACGTCTATGAAAATAATCTGCTTTCAACGATAAATTCTTTTTCTCCAAGTTCTATCACTCCAGATAATATAACCCGATATTACTATGATGCTTTAAATCGGGATACTGCTGAAGTGACATTCAATAATTATTATACTTTAACAGCAATTCAAAAGAAGACATATTCATATAACGCGAATAATGATATCACACACTCAGAAATTTTAGCATATTCAAATGCCAACTGGAATCCGGAATCAAAATCAGATTATAGTTACAATAATAGTCACGATTGCATTTCGTACACAGAAGAAACGTTTAGTAATAACGTGAGTTACGGTCAATTTAAATATATTTCCAGCTATAATAAATCAATTATGATGAGCGATGTAAATTATGGATATACTTTTACTGACTTTCCGTATTCATTTAAATCACAGTTAGAAAATATTGATTTATATTTATTAAACGGTAGTGTCTCCTTGCCTATGGGAAATTATACATTTTATTATTCAATAAGTAAAGAGTCAACCGGTATTACTAACACGATTCAAGATAACAATCAACTTGTAAAATATAATGTAGCATCAAAAACAATCACGTTGCAAAATACAGAGTTTGGTAATTCTAATCAACTACAATTGTATAGTTCGTCCGGAAAACTAATGCTGAATAAACCGATAAGTACTTCGGGTTCTGTTTCAGTAGACAAACTGAGTAACGGGCTTTATGTTTATAAGCTGATTATCGCAGGGAAAACTGTTGCCGGAAAAATACTTATACAATAAATCAATAAGATAAACTCATATAGTAAATTATTTTAGTTTGTTCAAAAGAGAAAAGTTTCAAAAACAGCCTGAAAACTGAATTTGAAACTTTTTTCTTATTCTTTAATGTCCTCTATTGAGGATTTTGTTATTTATAAATGTCTTTTCGGTGTCCTAAAGCAATAATGTCAATAATCAATTCATGGTCGTAAATATCGTAAATAATGCGGTAATTACCCACTCTGATACGGTAGCCATCTCTTCCTTTAAGCTTTTAGTAACCTGCCGGTCGGGGGTTATTCTCCAATTCAATAATTGCCTCAAAAATAGGCTCGGCTATTTTGTCTGAGAGTTTATCTAATTGCTTTTGGGCTTTTTTAGATAACTCAACCGTATAGTTAGCCATTTTTCTGTTTTCTGTTTTTCAGGTATTCAGAAAATAAAATCCGTTCGCCGTTATCTTCTTTTTTAGCTTGGTCGTAAAGGCGAATATCTTCCAGTTCTTCCATGCTTTCGAGCATAGAATCAAACTCCTTAGCAGGTAAAATTACAAACGATTTTTTACCATTGGAACTTTTAATGTATTGTGTATGTACTGCAATCATACTGTGTGATGTTTAATTTGATATGCAAAAGTAATCATTTGTTTATTAATACTGAAAATTGTATTCAGGTCTACTTATTTCAATAACTCCTCAATAACTTCTGTCATTTTTTTAAACTCCGCTTCGTCATACAATCGGGTCAGGAAAACGATTTTACCGTTTTTGTCAATGATGACATTGCGGGTAATGCCAGCTTCACGCTGAGCATACAAGGCAAAAATATCGGCTTTGGGGTCTAAACCAATCGGATAAGTTATCGGGATTGATTTGGCAAACTTCAGAACTGTTTCAAGCGGCTCATCCCGATCTATGGCTACCAATGCAAAGTTAGGATTTGATTTGTGTTTTTGCCAGATATCCTTTTCAATAAAGGGCATTTCTTTGCGGCATACACTGCACCAACTGGCGGTAAACTGGAGCATTATGACTTTCCCTCTAAAATTGGAGAGCTTCGTGATTTTTCCATCGCTCAGCTTGATACTGAAATCGGGAGCTATGTCTCCAACTTTTACCAGATAAGCACGCTCGTCGGTTGTTTGTGCAAAACAGGCCAGGGACAGCGCTAATGTAAAAAATAAAATTAGTTTCTTCATAAATTTGATTGATAAAAAAACCGATACCAGCCTTTGCCAGTATCGGTTTCTATATTATTTTGCATACTGACTACATTTCCCACTGTTCGAGACTGTCGATAAGTTCATCGAAGGTTTTAATTTTTGATTTTGCCTGAACTTCAGCAATTTGTGCTTCCACAGCTGCATCGTACGATTCCTCAACCACATCGCGGATAACTCCCATTGCTATTGGCATTTCTGGACCTTCCATTAAAGCTAGTTTCAGGTGGAGTGTCGTATCTTCGCAGGTGGCATCGTGTACTAAAATATCATTTTCAGTAACACCATTTTCACCTATAGTCACCACTTTCAGGTTTAATCCTTTAAGCACCAGTCCTTTATTTCCATCTTTTCCGAAAATCATTTTTTTACCGTGTTCAAGAACTATCGTCCTGTCTGCACGATTTTCTCTTTCGGCTAACCAGCCGTGTGCTCCATCGTTGAAAATCACGCAGTTTACCAAACATTCAATCACTGATGTTCCATTGTGTTTGGCTCCGGCCATTATAGTCATTTGAGCTGTTTTCAAATCCACATCGAGCAATCTACCAAAGAAAGTTCCGCGAGCACCCATCGTCAGCTCTGCCGGACGAAACGGACGTTCCACAGTTCCGAATGGAGATGATTTGGTAACAAAACCTTTTTTGGTTGTTGGCGAATATTGTCCCTTTGTCAATCCGTAAATCTGATTATTGAACAGCAATACATTGATATCCATGTTTCTACGAACGCTATGTATAAAATGATTACCACCAATAGCCAGACAGTCGCCGTCGCCTGTAATTTGCCAAACGGTAAGTTCGGGATTTGCAACTTTCACTCCGGTAGCAATGGCAGCTCCACGACCGTGAATGGTGTGAAATCCGTAACTGCTTGTGTAATAAGGTAAGCGCGACGAACAACCAATACCCGAAATTACAGCAGTTTTGTGAGGTGCGATACCTAAATCGGCCATTACTTTCTGAAGTGAACTAAGTACTGCAAAGTCGCCACAACCCGGACACCAGCGCACATACTGGTCGCTTTTAAAATCTTTGGCTGTATATTGAATTTTTATTGTTTCGGTAGTTTCCATGTTTTGTTGTAAACTAAAAATTCTTATTTTAATAAAGTAACAAAGTGTTCTTCTAGTTCTGTAGCTGTAAATGGCTGACCCTGAACTTTGTTGTACTGAAGAAATTCAACTGCTGGAACTTTTGAGCGTAGGAAAGTAGCAAATTGACCGCTGTTCAGTTCACAGACCACTACTTTTTTATACTGCTGAATAAGTTCCACCGTATTTTTTGGTAGCGGATTGATGTAATTGAAATTAGCCAAAGCCACTTTATTTCCTTTTTTATTCAGCGAACTTACAGCACTCATCAAGTGTCCCTGCGTTCCACCCCAACCAATAACCAATAAATCAGCACTTGAATCACCTTCAATTTTTAATTCAGGTATTACATTACTGATATAATTTATTTTTGCTTCGCGGGTATCCACCATTTTCTGATGATTTTCAGGATCGGTTGAAATTGCTCCTGTATAATAATCTTTTTCCAAACCACCATTTCTGTGTGCAAAACCTTCTACACCTGGCACACTCCAATAGCGTACGTTGGTTTTTTCATCCCGACTGGTTACTTTGTAATCTGTCATATCAGGTTTCACATAGTTCGGTTTAATTTCGGGCAATTCGGCCAATGTTGGTAATTTCCAAAGCGAAGTTCCGTTTCCGATAAATGCATCGGTAAGCAAAATAACAGGAGTCATGTGTTCCAATGCAATTTTACTTGCCATAAAAGCATAATGGAAACAATCGTCAGGTGTACCGGCAGCCATAACCACTGCAGGGCTTTCACCATTACGACCATACAGTGCCTGTAATAAGTCAGTTTGTTCAGTCTTGGTTGGTAAGCCGGTCGAAGGACCACCACGCATAACGTCTATAACTACCAACGGTAATTCAGCCATAACAGCAAGCCCGATTGCTTCCGATTTGAGTGCCAGACCCGGACCTGAAGTATTGGTTGCTGCCAAACTTCCGGCAAACGAAGCTCCAATTGCTGAGGTAATTCCGGCAATTTCATCCTCGGCCTGAACCACTTTTACACCCATGTCTTTACGGGCAGTAAGCTCGTGCATGATATCTGTTGCGGGTGTAATAGGATAACTACCAAGAAAAAGTTGTAATCCCGCTTTTTGTGAAGCAGCAATCAAACCCCAGGCAGTCGCTTTGTTTCCACTTATACTGGTATATTTCCCTTTGGGTGTTTCATGCGATCTTTCTACAAAATAGGTTGAAACTGTCAAATGAAGATTATTACCGAAATTGAAACCATCTGTTAATACCTTTATATTGGCATGTAGAATGGTTGGTTTTTTTCCGAATTTATTTGTAAGGAAGTGAATGGCCTGGTCAATCGGACGGTTAAATAACCAGCAAATCAAACCAAGCGCAAACATATTTTTGCTGCGCAAAACGGTTTTGTTGTCAAATCCCATCCCGTCCAAACTCGCTTGTGTAAGTGTGGAGAGTGGTGCAGGTATAAGCTGAATGGTATCGGAGATATTTAATTCCTCAAATGGATTTTCGGTTTTAAAACCAGCTTTCTCAAAACCCGATTTATCGAACGTGTCGGCATCGAAAATGATAACTCCACCTTTCTTGATAAACTTAGCGTTTACCTTTAAGGCAGCCGGATTCATAACTACCAACACATCCGGATCGTCGCCCGGTGTATAAACTTTACTTGAGCCTAAATGAACCTGAAATCCGGAAACACCACCCAACGTGCCTTGTGGAGCACGAATTTCGGAAGGAAAATCAGGGAATGTTGAAATTTCATTTCCCAAAATAGCCGAAAGATTGGAAAAAAGAGTTCCTGTCAGCTGCATTCCATCACCGGAATCACCCGAGAAACGAACTACCACATTGTCCAATTCGGTTTTAGTGACTTTATCCATTTTGTTTAAAAATATTGTTTTTGTAATGTTCAGATGGCAAAAATAAAAAATATAATTTCAAATACACGCGACATTAAGCTAAAAATGCACAAATTGTATTTATCTGTGCATTTCTGATGTTTTTCTGAATACCTATACCAAATTATTAATGCCGGTGTATAACAAATCAGAAGTCCGCATTGTTCGGCGTGCGTGGAAATGGAATTACATCACGAATATTCGACATTCCGGTAACGAACAATAATAAGCGTTCAAAACCAAGTCCAAAGCCAGCGTGTGGAGCTGTTCCATATTTCCGAGTTTCCAGGTACCACCAGATATCTTTTGTTGGAACGCCCATCTCATCTGCCCGTCTTTGAAGTTTCTCAAAATCTTCTTCACGTTGTGAACCTCCGATTATTTCACCGATTTTTGGGAAAAGTACATCCATGGCGCGAACAGTCTTTCCATCATCGTTTTGTTTCATATAGAACGATTTGATTTCTTTCGGATAATCAGTCAGAATTACCGGTTTCTTGAAATGTTGTTCAACAAGATAGCGTTCATGCTCTGATTGAAGGTCAGTTCCCCAGCCCACAGGGAATTCGAACTTATGACCTTTGGCTACAGCAGCTTCAAGAATCACGATTCCTTCAGTATATGTCAGGCGCTTGAAATCGTTGTTCACTACAAAGTTTAGTCGTTCGTATAATTCTTTGTCGTACATGTTGTTGAGGAAGTCCAAATCATCTTTACAGTTATCCAACGCCCATTTTACGCAATACTGAATGAAATCCTGAGCCAGCTGCATGTTTTCTTCAATTTCATTAAAGGCAACTTCCGGTTCAATCATCCAGAATTCAGATAAGTGACGTGGTGTATTTGAATTTTCAGCACGGAATGTTGGTCCGAATGTATAAATTTTACCCATCGACATGGCAGCCAATTCTCCTTCAAGCTGACCCGAAACAGTCAGACTGGCCTGTTTGCCAAAGAAATCATTGCTGTAATCAATTGAACCGTTTTCGTCTTTTTTCAGGTCGTACAGGTTCATGGTTGTAACCTGAAACATTTGTCCGGCACCTTCACAGTCGGAAGCAGTAATAATCGGAGTATGGAAATAGAAAAATCCGCGTTCGTGGAAGAAGCTGTGAATAGCCATTGCCATGTGATGACGGATACGAAAAACTGCTCCAAATGTATTTGTTCTCGGACGTAGGTGAGCAATTTCACGGAGAAATTCCATGGTATGTCCTTTTTTCTGAAGCGGATAAGTTTCAGAATCGGCAGTTCCATAAATTTCAATTTTTTCGGCTTGAATTTCAACATTCTGACCTTGACCAAGTGATTCAACAAGCTTTCCGGTAACGCTTATACAAGCTCCTGTAGTGATTGGTTTCAGATATTCATCACCGAATGTTGAATTATCGGCAACTACCTGAATATTATGAATGGTTGAACCATCATTCAACGCTATAAAACTAACATTTTTATTTCCGCGGCGTGTTCTTACCCAGCCTTTTATGTTCACTTCAGCACCAAAATCTTTCCTTTTTAGTGCATCAACAATTACCGTTCTATTCATATTGGTTTTATTTAAATCGTCTTTTTGATTTTTAAGAGTACAAAAGTACAAAATTTCAACGAAAAATTCAGCATCTGAATAAACAAAAGCACCTGCTTGTAACAAACAGGTGCTTTATACTAAAATAGATATGTTTTTTATTACCTTTTGGATTTAGCCATAGTTCCAGTCATACTCATAGCACAGCGGAAACCAATGTCATTCGTCGATTTGTCCTGATCCAACGATCTGCGTGCAGAGGGGTTCAACCAATATACACGGTCCTTCCATGAACCACCTTTATAAACACGGGTCTTATCAGTTATTCTAGGACGTAAAATGTCAGTTGGGTCATTATTATTCTTTTTCAAATTTGCTAATCCGGTAGAGTCGTTAACAAGAAAATCAATTTGTGAAGAAGCATCTCCGTCTTTAAAACTACGTGCATCATCACCTTTCGCAACTTCATTTGCAATACGTCCAAGTGAATCAATTTTATAGGATTTGTTTCCGATAGAATCACTCTCCAACACTATAGGTGTTTGATATATATTTCCACGGAATGAGTTGTATTCGGCAACATCTGTGTAAGATGTAGGGCGATAAACATCTAAAACCCATTCGTTTACATTTCCAGCCATGTTGTATAATCCAAAATCATTCGGATAAAATGAGTTAACAGGTCTAGTTATACTTACACTTCCGGAAGTACCCATCATATCACCTCGTCCTCTTACGTAATTTGCCATCATGCGTCCCTGGTATTTTTTTGAGGAATTACGCAGTTGATTACCCGACCATGGGTATATCTTTCCTTCTGGAACCATTCCATTATCATCGGGCGATAAAGCGTAGGCAGCATATTCCCATTCAGCTTCCGTTGGTAGTCTGAAATTGGAATACAGTATCCCATCGGACATGTCTACTTTTCTATCATGACCATATAAATCTTTTTTGGAATATTTTCCTGCTGTAGGCTGATAACTAGGTTGTAGAAGGTATTTCTGTGTGTTGAACACAAAATTATTAGAAATTGAATCCAAATCAATCATTTGATCAAGTTTGCTGTAATCAAGCGGTACAATAACACCTGCCTGAACTAAAGCCCGTTCGTTAGCCCTATCAGTACGCCATTGACAAAAATCTTGCGCCTGTTCCCAGGTAATACCTACTACCGGATACTCGTTAAATGCAGGATGAGTAAAATAGTTTTGCAGATAAGGCTCATTATAAGCTAAGTCTTCGCGCCAAACACTGTTGTTTGGTAATGCTTTCTGAACCAATCTGGGGGCAGTTTTACCAAAAACCACTTTCATCCAGTTCACATATTCATTCCAATCTTTATTGCTTACTTCCCATTCGTCCATATAGAATGAACTAACAGTTATTCTGCGGGGAGAATTATTACGCGGAGCATTGGTTATGTATTCGCCTTTTTCACCAATAGTGAACGAACCTCCTTCAATAGCAACCATTCCGGGCGGTACAATGGCAGAATAGCTTTTCTTGACTGTATATCCGGCTCCGTTTTTATCATTATATTTCCAACCGGTTATGCGAGAATAACCTTCGTCGGTATTACTGACACAAGCAATTAGGGTTAGCGACAATCCAACCGTTAATAGTTTAGCTATAGTTTTCAATTTCATATTAAAGTATGATAATTTAAGAATATAAAATGTGGTAAAAACAATTGTGCAAAAATAGTACTTTTTTCCTTTAAATAGCCAATCCCTACTTTTTTTTTGAGAATCTAAAAGAAATAATACAGCATATATAACTGAAATTCTGTTGAAAACGTATAGTTTCGGATAAAATTTTCAATATTTCCGTAAACCGAACACTCTATCGCTATATTTTCTTACTTTTGCAAAAGCTAATACATTGGAGCTTTGTACCCAGTTTTGTCAACATTATGATTTTGAAACCTTTGTCCTTGAAATTAAACAATCAATTAATGGATTTATCTACTCCATTGGTAATGGGGATTGTAAATGTTACTCCCGATTCATTTTACAAAGGTAGTCGATTTATGTCTGAAAAATCCATTTTGAATGTTTTTGAAAAAATGATTGCAGAAGGAGTTGATATACTGGATGTTGGCGGTTATTCAACCCGTCCGAATGCTGAATTTATTTCACAGGAAGAGGAAATCAGACGGGTTGCAGATGCCATTGAAGTTATACTAAAAAAAAAACCGGATGCGGTTATTTCTGTCGATACATTTCGTTCAGCAGTAGTTAGATATATGGTGAAAAATTATCGTATTGCAATGATTAACGATATTGGTGGTGGTACATTAGATGATTTGATGTTCGAAACTATTGCTGATTTAGATGTTGCTTACACACTAATGCATAGCAGAGGAAACCCACAAACCATGCAATACAACACCAATTATGAAAATGTGGTGTCAGATGTTTTGTTATTCCTTCAGAAAAAACTGGCTCAGTTGAGGTTATTGGGTGTCAATGATATTGTTATTGATCCCGGCTTTGGTTTTGCTAAAACGATAGAGCAAAATTATGAAATACTGAACAAACTCCATTATTTCAAAGAGTTAAACGTGCCAATTTTAGTGGGATTATCAAGAAAGTCCATGCTTTACAAGCTACTTGGTATTGATGCGGAAAATGCTTTGAATGCAACTACAGCTGCAAATATGCTTGCATTAAGCGGAGGAGCATCCATATTGCGGGTTCATGATGTGAAAGAGGCAAAGCAAGCCATTTCAATTTTTGTGGAATACTGCAATCAAGGCATGGATTATGAATCATAACAGATAAATTGAAAATCAGATTATGGGATTTCAAATTGGATTAAAAGATATTATAGATATTTTTCTGGTGGCTATTTTGCTGTATCAGACTTTTCAACTCCTGAAACGTACAGGTGCAGCTAATATCTTCATGGGAATTCTAACCTTTATAATTTGTTGGTTATTAGTTTCCTATGTTTTCAAGATGGAATTGTTAGGCGGCATTTTCGACCGTGTAGTAAGTGTAGGTGCATTCGCACTTATCGTTTTGTTTCAGGATGAAATTCGACGTTTTTTTTCCCGGTTAGGTTCTCGTCAGAGAGGCAGCGTTTTTTATGCACTCAAACGGTTCTTTGGAAATGTTTCCAATGAAAAAGAAAAATTGGATTTCGATTTGGTACAGGTGGTATTGGCTTGTAGAAATCTTTCCAAAACGTCAACGGGAGCATTGATTATACTTACCCGAAACAACAGTTTGGATTTTTATGCTCATTCAGGCGAGCAGATTAATGCCAATATCAACTCCCGATTAATCGAGAATATATTTTTTAAAAACAGTCCATTACACGATGGTGCTTTGATAATTTCCAATCGAAAACTGAAAGCCGCAGCCTGTATTTTACCGGTCTCTAAAAATCAAACTATTCCTAAACGGATGGGTCTCCGTCATCGTGCCGCACTGGGCGTTACCGAAAATACAGATGCAATTGCCATTGTGGTTTCTGAAGAAACAGGACATATATCGTATGCTCACAACGGTCAACTCACAGTCAATTTGAAACCTGAGCAACTGGAGCATTTTTTGTCAGAAGAAATGGCATAAAATAATGATTGGGCATATAAAAGCCTCTACACTTGGATTATAAAAATCACTGTATAATTACAATAATCCAAGGTTAACAGTCAATGCTGTAATTCAATATGAAACCCACCTATATATTCACACAAAATGATACATAAAAACAGGAAAAGCGGGAGTATGAATTAGTGTCATGCTCCCGCTAAATATTTATTGTTGATAGTTTTACAACCGATTTGAATTTTCAATAAAATAGACTCAAACAAGGAATAAGAATTGTCTGTAACTTACTATCTGACAAAATTTATATTCAGAACTCAATTATTGATATCGGGCTCTACCTATTATTAATCTCCTGATTATTGGATTTTTGAGCAGGGAAACCGCTGTTAGGCGATGCTGTACTTGAATTATTTTCGCCAGACGAAGAAGAATCATTGTCGAAACCTGCCCCAAAATTATCCATACCTACTGCTTTAGGTCTTTCAATTTTCGGGAAAACTTTAAACAGATCGTTCTTGTTGGTAGGACGTTCTTTTTCCACCCAGAAGAAGGTTTTGAGATGAAGCGTATTTTCAGTTAGATTTTCTAAAGGAAACATCGTTCCATTGGTAGCTGATGTCAAAACAACTTTGTTTATTCGCTTGTTTTTGAAATACATAACCACGAAACTACTCTGAGTACGGTTTAGTCCTATTATAGTGGAATCACTATCGTCATGAGGAAAATAAATTGTTTCGGCATTCCCGTTTACATTGACTCGTTTTAGCTGACCGCTATCCACGTAGGCAATGATTTCCTTCCCCGAAAGCTGATTAAAATAAATAGAATCATCCTGCTGAATTGCCACCGCAACCTTCTGAATATGTATCTTGTTTACTTTTTTATTTTTGGTATAAGCCTGTATAAACTCCCCTGAAAGTTGATTGTTGTCCGACCACAAAACGGGCGTTCCATACATATTCATAATTGAATCGCGACCAGAATAAGCCAGCGAATCACACAATCCCTGCACATCGTTCCTGAAAATGCGAACATGATAATAACCACGGGCAAGATTATAGATGGAGTCTTTTGATGTATGCAGTGTGTCGGCATGAACAAACATGGTATCTTTACTTGACCAGTCAACCAGCAAAGCAGAATCTGTAGCCATACCGGTTTTGTTTTTTTCGTTGTAATAGCAATAATTGCCGTATAGTGTCGATTTCTGAACGGTATCAATCATTACCACGTTGGTGAAACCTTCGCCATATTTAAGTTTTTTATCATAGAAAATGGTATCGCCAATCAGGATTTTTCCATCCTTTTGTTTCACTTTCGAGCGGTTGAGAAGCATGGATTGTTCAGATGCTGTATTGTACCATCCTTTATCGCTGTAAATATCCGTTTCGTTGTTGTACAAAATATGCGTCATACTGATAAGTTTCGCAATTTTTGTTTTGGTATTATATCGCAGCGAATCAGCATCTAAGGTGTAGTTTTTGTTGTTCATGTGTACCTTTGTTTTAAACAAAGATTCATTGGATTTGGTAGAATATTGACCCCATATAGACGTAAGTTCATTCACTTCGTCGGTAATCTTTCCTCCGGTGTAATAATAGGCCAGATTTGTAATGCGGTCGTAATTTAAACTGTCGGTATAGAGTGTGGTTTTTCGGTTCTCCATTCTTACCCGATGACGTAACCGGGCCAGTTTAGTATTCCCGTCGTAATAAAGCTTATCCCCAAAAATAAAAAGTGTGTCGCCCTGCACGATGCGCACATGACCATACGCATTCAGCGAATTGGCTTTTTCATAAAAGTAAGCGCTGTCGCAATAAAGTCGGGCATTATCGTGTCGGAAACGTACATTTCCTCTCAGAACCTGCATGTCGGGACTCATTATTTTATCGAACGAAAGTTGATCACAATTCTCGAGATAAACAAGTGTGATTCCTTTTGCGCCAATCAACGAAGGAGCAGGAGTGAGTTTTGCAGGTGTTGTGCTTATTTTCTGAACAGGTGTTCTTGATTTTGACTTTTGCGATTGAGGTTTTACAGGGTTCATGCTTTGAAGCACCTGATTTCGCAATTGACGTGGGTGAATTTGTGCCTGAACAAGTGCCATAAACAAACACAGCACACCGAATGTAACGATGTGCCTAAAGCCCCCTAACCCCCGAAGGGGGAATATTAAAAGTGTTTTATTTAGTAAGTTCATGTAAATCAAGTCTTCCGGAAGTCCCCCCTTGGGGGATTTAGGGGGCAAGGTTTTATTTCTTAATCCAGCCCGGATACTGGAACGTGCAATTCCGCCAGGCAGGATCAATGCTGATGTAGGTTTCTTTTTGTTTCTTTACAATCCAGTTGTTGATGAATATTTGTTTACGTTTGCCTTCGTAAAATCCTTTCAACATTTGATAATCGTCGGTCAGATTGGCTTTGTGGTTTTCTATTTTCGATTTCAGTTTTACCACAGCCACCACTTCTTTATTCGATGCTTTGCTTATCATGCTGAATGGTTTGGAAATTTCACCCACATTCATCCCATAAACCACTTTGGCTACTTCGGGTGGTAAATCCTGGTATTCAAATTTTGAGGTGTTGCTTTTCTCATTAAGCATTAAACCGGCGTTCATAGCCGTGTTTTTATCCTGCGAATAAGCCATAACTCCCTGTTCAAAAGTAATTTTACTTTCACGAATAAGATTTGATACCGAGTCCAGGCTGTGAATACCTTTTTCTTTTTCCACCAGCGAAACCCGTGGTTTGAGCAGGATATGGCGGCAATTAATGCGGTCGCCGCGTTTTTCAATCAGCTGAATGATGTGATAACCAAATTCGGTTTGTACTATGCGTGATACTTTTTTCGGATCGGAGAGGTTAAAAGCTACCTGAGCAAATTCAGGAACAAGCTGACCACGTCCCATAAATCCCAGTTCACCACCCCGTTTTGCACTTTCTGTATCTTCGGAATATAAGCGTGCTAACACTGAAAAATCAGTTGTTGCACTATTTACCCTTTCAGTATAGTCACGTAGTTTTTCCTTGATGCGGTTTGTTTCTTCAATGGGTACGGATGGTTCAAAACTAATAATCTGAAGTTCTACTTCCGCCGGAATGGTAGGAACACTATCGGCAGGTAAATCGGCAAAGAAACGACGTACATCACCCGGAGTTGATTTAATATCACCCACCAGTTTTTGTTGCATTTGGTTTATTATCTGCTGATTCCGAATCATATCGCGTAACTCTTCACGAATATCTGTTGTGTTTTTATGAAAATATTCTTCCATTTTTTCTTTCGAACCGATTTGAGCAACGAAATAATTCAACCGGTTTTCCACCTGATTCATTACCGACGATTCGCTAACAACAATACTATCCAGTGCTGCCTGATGCAGGAACAGTTTTGAAATAGCTATTTGCTCGGGGATAACACAATAGGGATCACCCTGAACAGGCGTTCCATCATATTGAGCCCTGAGTTTTTGATCTTCTACTTCTGAGCGAAGAATGGATTCATCGCCAATTACCCAAATTACTTCATCGATAATATTATTCTTTGTCTGAGCTATAGATTTAAGCGGTACAATGCTTAAAACCAGGAGAAGAGAAAAAATTATTTTCTTCATTTATTATTGTCTTTGTTTGAATGTCAATAGTTCGTTATAAAAAGCTCTAAATTAAGCGGCAATTGTGCCCCAATTCCTTAGTTCAGAGATAATAGTTCTATTTTTCTTTAAGTACGGGTTAATCCCGAACCTTTGAATAAATGTTTTAAGCAATAACTCATTG
>CAIKVR010000195.1 GCA_903830915.1 uncultured Bacteroidales bacterium | reverse complement strand
TACTACAATAAACTGAACAATGTATATTATGAGAACTGGACATTAAAGGAAGTTCTTGAATTTCTATCCAGAGATAGCAACGATATATCATTTACGAGATTCTATAAAGAATTCACCAATGAAATGATTCGGAATGGAAGACAAAACCCAGACGACAATTATATTTGTGCTATCAACTCTCTTGTGGAATTCACAAAGAAAAAGGAACTAACCTTTTCGGATATAAATTCTAAAACAATAAACGCCTCCTGACTTTGACATATTTTTCAAATTTTCAAATCATCATATTTTTAAATTAAATTCACATTATGTTAATCATTGCTATTTCATTTATTTTTGCCGCCTGTATATTGTACAGCGTAGGCGTCTGGTCAGAGAAAATCAGTAAACGACTTAAAAGCTGGCATGTTGTCGTTTTCTGGATGGGTTTAATCTGCGACACCATCGGTACAGGTGCTATGGGCATTATGGCCGGTTCGATTATTCAATTTAATATTCACGGACTTACAGGTTTGGTTGCTATTATTCTGATGTTATTTCATGCTATTTGGGCTACCAGTGTTATTGTACGAAAAGACGAAAAAATGATTCTTCAGTTCCACAAATTCAGCATTGTGGTTTGGATTATCTGGCTGATTCCTATGCTTTCGGGTATGATATTGGGCTCGAATGTATGAATTTCTTAGGTTTTTATCCATTTCTGACTTTATAAATTGTTATATTTGCAATAAAAACCACGCATGAAATTTACACCCGAAAAATACAGAATCGCTGATGAACCAATGAAACCGTTTATTGATTCAGAAGAAATCTGGAGTTATATCAACAAATCTGTTTCTACTAAAGAAAAAGTACGGGGAATAATCTCAAAATCGTTGGCCAAAAATCGTCTGAATCTGGAAGAAGTTGCTGTTTTGGTCAATACTGACGATGCCGAATTGATTGAAGAAATTAAAGAAGGTGCCCGAACGCTGAAACGCAATATCTACGGGAATCGCATCGTACTTTTTGCTCCCCTTTATATTGGAAATCAATGCTCGAATAACTGTACTTATTGTGGTTTCCGCTCGTCGAACAACGAAGCAGTACGTAAAACGCTAACGGATGACGAAATTGTCAGTGAAATTGAGTCACTGGAAGATAACGGTCAAAAAAGGCTCATTTTGGTTTCCGGTGAACATCCGCTTTACACTCCTGAATATATTGCACATACCGTTAAACTGGCTTATTCAGTCAAAAAAGGCAATGGAGAAATTCGCCGTGTCAATATAAATGCAGCACCGCTTGATATTGAAGGTTTTAAAACGGTAAAAGAAGCCGCCATCGGAACCTATCAGGTTTTTCAGGAAACTTACCATCCGGATGCCTATAAAAATTATCACCTTTACGGCAAAAAATCAGATTATGAATACCGCCTCACTTCGCTGGATCGGGCTCAGGAAGCCGGAATTGACGATGTGGGAATCGGTGCTTTGTTAGGATTGTACGACTGGCGTTTTGAAGTGCTGGCACTGGTTCGTCATACCAACCATCTGGAAGCCTGCTATAACGTGGGACCGCATACCATTTCTTTTCCACGTGTAAAAGAAGCTTCCACACTGGATATCAGTCATCAGTATTTTGTTGACGATGCTGATTTTACGAAACTGGTTGCGATTCTCCGTTTAGCTGTACCTTACACCGGCATGATTCTTACCGCCCGTGAACCGGCTCATCTCAGGAATGAAATCATACAGTTTGGCGTTTCGCAAATCGATGGCGGAACAAAAATTGAATTGGGCAGCTATTCCGACGAACAGCTTCACGAAAGCAACCTGAACAAAGGTCAGTTTCAGATAAACGACGACCGCTCGCTGAATGAAATCATCAACGAATTGCTCGATCAGGACATGCTTCCCTCGTTTTGCACAGCCTGCTACCGACTTGGACGTACCGGAGAGCACTTTATGGAATTCTCCGTTCCAGGCTTTATCAAGCGCTATTGCTCGCCCAATGCCATCCTCACGCTGGCCGAATATCTGGTGGATTATGCACCAAAAAACACCGCAACAAAAGGCTGGGAAGTGATAAATAAAAATATCGAAAAACTGGAAGATAAAACCATGGAAAGTTCAATTCGCGAAAAAATCGAACAAATAAAATCAGGAAAACGGGATTTGTATTACTAATTCGATCTCTTTATTAATGGTAATTGGTAAATGATTTAATGGTAAATAATTGATATGAAAGGAAAAGATTTTAAACCACATATTGCTATATTCGGGCGACGAAATTTCGGAAAAAGCTCCATAATAAATGCCCTAACCGGTCAGGAGGTTGCCATTGTGTCCGAAATTGCCGGAACTACCACGGATCCGGTTAAGAAATCGATGGAGATTTTCGGCATCGGTCCGGCAATTATTATCGACACAGCGGGTATTGACGATCACGGTGACTTAGGCGAAAAACGAATTGCTAAAACGCTGGATGTGATTAAACAGATTGACTGTGCCGTGTTGGTTATTGCCGAAAATACTTTTGGGGATTTTGAAGAAATGCTCTTGGAAAAATTCGACAAACATAAAATTCCTTGTTTGATTGTCAATAATAAAACGGATATTGAACCACTTCAAAAGCAGACAATACAGAAAATAAGGCAACTTACAAATGCATTGCTTATTGAATTCTGTTCCATCTCTGATTTCAATCACGACGGAATAATTGAAGCGCTGAAAAGCACCATTCCAGAAACGGCTTATCAAACACCTTCGCTGCTGAAAGGAATTATCGGACACGGCGACATAGTGATGTTGATTACGCCCATTGATTCCGAATGTCCCGATGGCAGAATGATTCTTCCACAGGTGATGGCTATCCGCGATGTACTGGACAATGATGCGATCAATATTGTGGTGAAAGAAACCGAAGCCGAATTATTTCTGAAAAAAACCGGAATCAAGCCCAAACTGGTAATAACCGATAGTCAGGCATTCGGTTTTGTAAATAAAATTATTCCACCCGATATACCGCTCACAGGCTTCAGCGTGGCGTATGCACACATGCGCGGACCGTTTGACGAATATGTGAAAGGCGCAAAAAAAATCTCCGAACTGAAAGACGGCGACAAGATCCTGATTCTCGAATCCTGCACTCATCAGGTAAGCTGTGAAGATATTGGCAGGTTTAAAATCCCTCGCTGGCTGAAAAACTTTAGCGGTAAACAACTTGAATTTGATGTGGTGGCAGGTTTAGCTGAAATTCAAAAACCGATTACTGACTATGCGCTAATTATTCAGTGTGGTGGCTGTATGATTACACGTAAACAGGTTCACAGCCGACTGGCTAATGTCATCGAAGCCGATGTTCCGGTAACAAATTATGGTCTGGCTATTGCCTATATGAATGGTATATTTGACAGGGCAATTGCGCCGTTTATGAAAAATTCATGATACAATCAGTTATCGACTTACTAAATAACCCTGAACTTTCACGCGAGGATATTATTCGCCTACTTTCGATTACTGAGCGAACAGAGCACGAACAGCTGATTAAACATGCCTATTACATCAAAGAGCAAACCATTGGACGTAATGTCTATCTCCGCGGACTGATTGAATTTTCCAATTACTGCAAAAAGAATTGTCTGTACTGCGGAATACGATGCGGAAATACGAAAGTAAACCGTTATACCATGACCGATGACGAAATTCTGGAAACGGTTGAATTTGCAGTCGAAAATCGCTTTACAGGCATTGTGTTACAATCGGGCGAGCAACAAAGCGATGAATTCACAGAACGAATTACCAACCTCATCACCAAAATAAAACAAGCTACACATCCCGAATTTCGCTTTACACTTTCACTGGGCGAACAGTCGTTTGAAACCTACAAAGCTTGGTTTGATGCCGGAGCACAACGTTATTTGTTACGGATTGAAACTTCAAATGAAGAATTGTATCGCAAAATTCACCCTGACAATAAGCTACACGATTTCAAAACCCGTTTGCGATGTCTTGAAGATATTCTGAAAGTCGGTTTCCAAACCGGAACAGGAGTAATGATTGGATTACCGTTTCAAACCATTGAAAATCTGGCGGAAGATTTATTATTTCTCAAAAAGATGAATATCGACATGGTGGGAATGGGGCCGTATCTGGAACATGCTGATACACCACTTTATGAACATAAGAATTCATTGATGCCACTGAATGACCGTTTTAATTTATCATTAAGGATGATTGCTGTTTTGCGAATCCTTATGCCCAATATCAACATTGCTTCCACCACTGCCCTTCAGTCTATCGTTCCGATGGGGCGCGAATACGGCCTGAAAGCAGGTGCCAATGTACTCATGCCCAACCTCACCCCGGGCAAATACCGTGGAAATTATTTACTTTACGACAATAAGCCCTGCATTGACGAAGAGGCCGACGACTGCATTGACTGCCTGTCAAACCGTGTTCAGATGATTGGAGAAGAAATTGCATACGACAATTTCGGAGATTCAAAGCATTATAAAAAACGTCAGCGGTCAAACTAATTACTTCAGAACTTCCGCTTTGATTATTCTCACATCCTCTACCGGACGATCATTAGCTCCGGTTTTTACCTTAGATATATTCTCCACAATATCCAATCCTTCAACTACTTCGCCAAAGACTGTATATTCTCCATCCAAATGGGGTGTACCACCAATAGTTTTATAAATTTCACGTTGAAGTGGTGTTAATTTAATTGCAGAATGTACTTTCATTTCAATATGTACCCGGCTAATTATAGAATCTCGCAATATATTCAGTTTAATCTGATTACGTTCTGATTGATATTTTTTTACTTCATCTTGTTTTGTTTTTGCAATTTCCTGAAAAAGTTTTGCTTCGAGTTTTTGTTCGTTATTATGATCTATTTCATCTAATTGACTATCAGTAAACGTTTTTCCCTGAACAATATAAAACTGACAACCAGAAGAAGCCCTTAGTGGATTGGTTTGATCGCCTTCACGAGCAGCAGCCAATGCGCCTTTTCTGTGAAAATATCTCGGATAAATAAATTCAGCAGGGATAGTATAACCCATATCGCCCGAGCCAAGAGTTGCATCTGATTTAGCTGTTTTAGAATCAGGATCACCCGCTTGAATCATAAAATCAGTTATTACACGGTGAAACAACACCCCATTATAGAAACCTTCATTTAGCAGTTTCACAAAATTATCATGATGTTTAACCGTCTCCGGATACAACCTAACTATAATTTTTCCATAATTTGTTTCAAAACAGACAACAGTTCCTGGATATTTTTTTGTTGCACATGATTCCGAAAGACTTATCGTTGCAATTAAAACAAGTAGTATTATTTTTCTCATAACTTTTATTGTTAAATTTATAATGATTATTGACACAAAAATAAGGAAAAGTAGTGGATTATTAAAAATTGGGGAACTATTTTGTAGTCGGGTACATGTTATTTAATTATATTTATTGGCATATTATTTGTTCATTATCTTTCTCAAAATTATACTCAAAATTCGTTAACATGAATAAGTTCAATTTATTGATTAAATCATCAGTATTTATTGTCTTTTTTACCTTTCAAACACTTTCGGCACAGGACAGTACAGCCATTCGCAAGATTAAATCATTCTCAAAGCATTTTGTTGCTTTTTCCAAAAATTATCCGCAGGAAAAGGTTTATCTTCATTTCGATAATACATCCTATTTTTTAGGTGAATCAATTTGGTTTAAAGCATATGTTGTGCGAGCCGACTGGAACTCATTAAGTAATTTGAGTAAAATTCTTTATGTTGAATTACTGAATGCCGAGGGATATGTGGTCGAGTCGAAAAAACTCAAACTAGAAAATGGAGCCTGTCACGGTGATTTCAGACTCAATGCAACAACTTATGGAGGGTTTTACGAAGTTCGAGCCTACACACGCTATGTGTTAAACTTTGGCGATACCAATTATTTCTCAAGAATATTTCCAGTTTACGATACTCCGAAAATTCAGGGAGAATTTCCAACCCTTATTACCGAAAGACCTAATTCACAACGAATTCCAACTATAAGACTCGATGAATCCGTCAAAAGACAGGTAAATTTGAATTTCTTTCCCGAAGGTGGAAGTTTAGTACAGAGTATTTTGTCGAAAGTTGCATTTAAAGCTACACAACAAAATGGTGAAAATGCCATTATCTCAGGTAGTGTTTATAATTCAAAGAATGAAAAAATTGTGGATATAAGTACTGATTATGAGGGAATGGGTTCGTTTTCACTAACACCTGATGCCGGCAAATATTATGCTCAGGTTAGCTGTAACGGACATAATTATAGATTTGATTTGCCTACTGCTCAATCTGGCGGCATCACAATGGCTATTACGAATTCTGCCGGTGAAGATATTAATATACTTATTCAAAAAAATATAAATACTAAAAGTGAACCTCTTGGTTTGTCTATATCAAGCCGAGGAGCACTGTACGCATTTCAGGAGGTAAATATTGATACCGAAAATGCCTTGGAATTCAATTATCCAAAAAAATTACTTCCCAGTGGTATAGCGCAAATCACGCTTTATAATGCTTCAGGAGATATTTTATGCGAAAGGCTTACATTTATCAATCATGATAGTCAGATGAAACTTAGCGTTTTGCAAAACAAACCAGTATATAAGCCCTTTGAGAAAATTAATCTGGACTTCAAATTAAGTGATGCTCGTGAAAACCCACTTGAGACAACATTCTCATTATCTGTCAGAGATGGTGAAACAAGTAACAACAATACTTTAAGCAATAATATTCTGACTGATTTATTGCTTTCATCCGAGCTAAAAGGATACATTGAAAACCCGGGATTCTACTTTCAATCTAACGATAATTCGCACCGCATGGCTTTAGATTTATTGATGCTTACTCAGGGTTGGACTCGATATTCGTGGAAACAAATGGCAGGGAAATTACCTTTCAATATCAAACAACCGGTTGAAAAACAATTGTTTATTGATGGTAATATAGCTTCTGTATTATTAAAAACAAAATTGAAAAACGTAGATGTATCCATGATTCTGCTTTCGGACAGCATGTCACAACAAGGTAAATGTAAAACAGACTCAGTGGGTAATTTTAATTTTGGACTTATCGACTTTAAGGGTAATGCAAAACTTATCCTGCAATCAAAATATAATGCCAAACGTAAGGAAACCCGAATTATGCTAAACCGGCAGTTTACACCAGAACCTCAACCTTACATGGCTGCAAAATTAAATACGACCCAACATTTCAAACTACCAAAAGAAGCTTCGGTAACTAATGATAAAGATTCAACCGATGTGTACACTCCGAAAAACCAACAAAACTTATCAATGAGCGAGCGTGAACATTTATTGAAGAATGTAACGATAACCGAGAAACGTTTGCCAATGAAAGTCAGCATGAAATACGATGTGGTGAAAGAAATGGACAAAATGGAAGATACCGGTGAATGGCAACCTACTGATATTTATGGATTTCTGCAAAAAACCAATAATTTTGTATCAACAATTGCACAAACAGACGGAAGCATAAAGGCTACGTACAAAGGAAAAGCAATACGATTTGTTCGCCGGGATTCCAAAGCTTTTTCGAATGAAGTTGGGGATGATGTTTCTGATGCGGGATCTGATGGCTCGAACACAAATCAATCTAAAGGTAATGGAATAAGGGGTAGATTGCCATTGATTGATGAAATTGAATCGGTTTCAATTGTTGAAGATTTTGGCACAATAATGCGTTTATTGCCTGGTGATAGTATCGATCCATCCAAAATTGTTGTTGCTGTTATCATTCCAAAGAAAACATATCGACCCGACCCCAATGGTGTGCGAACTACGACTTTTGCAGGTTATTCTTATACAAAAGAGTTCTTTAGTCCTCAATACAACCATTACAGGTTACCCACTGAGAATGATTTTCGCCGTACACTATACTGGAATCCGGATGTGAAAACCGACAAAGAAGGACATGTAATTGTAACTTTTTTCAATAACAGTACTTGCAAAGCTATGAATATCAATGCTGAAACTGTTACACAAAACGGTATAATAGGGACACTTAATCAATAATGAAACTCTCATTTACAAAGTTGAGCAGATGACTTGAAGTCATCAGTTCACTAACAAATAAGAAAACGCGAACCGGTTCACCCGATTCGCGTTTTCTTTTACTGTCAACTGACAACTATCAACTGTCAACTATCCATTGTATTGATTGAGAAGTGAATTTACTTCGTCGTTCACCATTTTGGCAAAGTCAGCCACTTTCATAGTACCTTTATCGCCTTCACCCTGACGACGAACGGATACTTCGCCGTTTTCGGCTTCTTTTTCACCCACGATAAGCATAAAAGGTATGCGTTTCAACTCGTTATCGCGGATTTTACGTCCGATTTTTTCGTTACGGTCGTCAACCTGTACACGTACATCCTGTGAGTTAAGTTCTTTGGCAATTTCGAAAGCGTAATCGTTGAATTTCTCGCTTATTGGCAATACCACCACCTGATCGGGAGTTAACCACAATGGAAATTTACCAGCTGTATGCTCAATCAATACCGCTACGAAACGTTCCATGGAGCCAAACGGCGCACGGTGAATCATTACCGGACGGTGTTTTTGGTTATCATCACCCGTGTATTCCAGTTCAAAACGTTCAGGAAGGTTATAATCCACCTGAATAGTTCCCAGCTGCCATTTACGACCGATTGCATCGCGAACCATAAAGTCAAGTTTCGGACCATAGAAAGCTGCTTCACCTGTTTCAACACGTGCTTTCAAGCCTTTTTCGGCACAAGCTTCAATGATAGAACGTTCTGCTTTTTCCCAGTTCTCGTCCGAACCAATATATTTCTCTTTATTATTAGGGTCGCGCAATGAAATCTGAGCTTCGAAGTTTTCAAACTCCAGCGCGTTGAAAATAATAAAGATAATATCCATTACTTTCAGGAACTCATCTTTCACCTGATCGGGGCGACAGAAAATATGTGCATCGTCCTGAGTAAAGCTTCGCACACGGGTCAACCCGTGCAACTCACCACTTTGCTCGTAGCGATAAACCGTACCAAACTCAGCCAGACGAACCGGCAATTCTTTGTATGAACGTGGTTTGAATTTATAAATTTCGCAGTGGTGTGGGCAGTTCATCGGTTTCAACAGGTATTCTTCACCTTCTTCGGGTGTGTGAATAGGCTGGAACGAATCTTTTCCATATTTAGCGTAGTGACCCGAAGTCACATAGAGTTGTTTGTTTCCGATATGCGGAGTCATTACCTGCTGGTAATCAAAACGACGCTGAATTTTCTTCAAAAAGTCCTCCAAACGAAGGCGTAATGCTGTTCCGCGTGGCAACCACATAGGAAGTCCCTTGCCCACCATTTCGGAGAACATAAATAATTCCAGTTCTTTACCAATTTTACGGTGGTCGCGTTTTTTGGCTTCTTCCAATAACACCAGATATTCATCGAGCATTTTCTTTTTCGGGAAAGTGATACCGTAAAGACGCGTCAACATTTTACGTTTTTCGTCTCCACGCCAGTATGCACCGGCCACACTCAATACTTTGATGGCTTTAATTTCGCCTGTATGTGGCAAGTGTGGTCCACGGCAAAGGTCAGTGAAATTACCTTGTGTGTACAACGTGATTGTTCCATCTTCCAACGCTTCAATCATTTCTGTTTTATATACTTCACCAATATCGCCAAAACGTTTCAGCGCTTCAGCTTTACTTATATCGCTTCGAACGATGACTTCTTTACGTGCAGCCAATTCAAGCATTTTGGCTTCGATAGCAGCCAAATCACCTTCTTTAATGGAAACTTCACCCGGATCTACGTCGTAGTAGAAACCGTTTTCAATAGCCGGTCCGATACCGAATTTAATTCCCGGATACAACTCCTGAAGGGCCTCGGCCATAAGGTGAGCCGACGAGTGCCAATACGCATGTTTGGCTTCTTCATCGTCCCATTTGTGCAGCTTAATGGCAGCATCGGTTTCGATAGGACGGCTAAGATCCCATATTTCGTTATTTACTGTGATAGCAAGCACCTCTTGTGCAAGTCGTGAGCTGATACTTTCAGCTAGTTGAAGTCCGGAAATGCCTTTGGCAAATTCGCGTATCGAACCGTCGGGGAATGTTACTTTAATCATGTGTTTTGAACCTTACAAATGGTTTTTAAATTTTGAAGTGCAAAGATAGGAAAATACAAATTAATAATTAATAATTAATGATTAATAATTGGAAAACGGTACAAATTAACGCAGAAACTCAGCACCTCTCAATTTGTCTATATAATAGTTCATATACTTGATTCAAAGCAGAATTGGGTCTTTGCCACGAAGTGGCTAAATGTGAATAACCTCCGGTAAGCGAAGCGTAACCGGAGGAAGAAAGAAATAAATGACAATACATTTGATTTTCAGTTCGACTAGTCGAACTGAAAATCAAATAATTACGAAATTAATCATGTGTTGAGCAGTAACAAACTAACATCATATTTGAATCTCAAAATAATTAATAAACATTAAATATAAAATCAATGAACAATTACACAATATAAATAGTTATACTTTTGTAACCAATTTCAAAATAAACTAACCATGATTAATAATGAAACTGTCTCAATAGACAGGATAATTGAAAATCTTATTTATCTCCATCCCCTGCTTTCTAAGAGCTTGACTCGATCAATCCGCTCAAAAACCAATCTTAATCCGGGAAGTTTATATATTTTAGGAATGCTCAGCAAACACGAAATACTTTCCATGTCTGAAATTGGCTGTAAACTTTCGATGCCAAAACCACACGTAACCGGACAGGTCGATAAATTGATTACAGAAGAAATGGTGGAACGGCTCTTCGATCCAAACGACAGACGTATTGTCAACATTCGTATGACTGAAAAAGGTAAGGAAGATTTTAAAGCCATAAAACTGGAAGTAAGTCAGGATATGCGTCAGCGAATTGAAAAACTGAATGATGAAAAGCTAAATGCACTCTATGATTCTACTCAGGTGGTTCGGGATATTTTATCGGATATTATGATCGATACAAAAATGACTTTATGTACTAAAATTTAAAATTAAACAAATAAAAAAGAAAAAGATGACTAAGAAGAAAAAAGATTTAAAAGTTTACATTCCGCTTGCAGCTGTAATTCTGTTTGTAATAATAGGTGCAACTTACTGGTATATTGATTATACAAAGTATATTAAAACTGACGATGCTTATGTAACATCTGATATTGTGACTGTTAGCCCCAAAATTATGGGACGTGTAAGCAAACTTTATGCCGAAGAAGGTGATTCTGTAAAACAAGGTCAATTACTTGCAGAACTTGACAGCACTGATTTATTGGCTCAAAAAAAACAAATCATTGCTTTAAAAAATCAAACTCAGGTTGGGAAATCGCAGGCTGAAGCTAAATATCAGTTTGATGTGAAGAATATTGATGTTCTGAAAATTAATGTGGAAAGGGCTAAAGAAGATTTTGACCGCAGCAAAGCACAATATTCAGGTGGTGTTACAACCAAAGAACAATACGACCATTCAAAGAAAGCTCTTGAAACTGCTCAGGCTCAATACGAAGCAGCCAAAGCCCAGATTCAGGTTTCAAAAACTCAGGTGGCAAGTGCTGAAAGCGGTATTGCTTCATCACAAACTTCGATTGAAGCTATTAATACTCAGTTGAGAAACACTAAATTATATGCACCTGTAAGCGGTGTGGTGGCTAAACGCTGGTTACTACCGGGCGACATAGCCAATCCTGGACAATCTATTTTCACTGTGAACAACAATTCAAAGTTCTGGGTAATGGTATATTTGGAAGAAACCAACGTTGAGAAACTACATATTGGTCAATCGGCCAAATTCACCCTGGATACCTACGAAGGCGTAACTTTCACCGGAAAAATATTTTTGTTAGGTTCAACCACAGCCTCACAATTTTCGTTAATTCCGCCAAGCAATGCTTCGGGTAACTTCACCAAAATAACGCAACGTATACCTATCAAAATTTCTATTGACGGTGTAGAAAAAGGCAATAAGCTTGACACTTACAAATTTCTGACCGGAATGTCGGCTGTTGTAAAAATTATCAAATAGAAATGCGTAAAATTCCAATTACACATAAAATTCGCAGGAAACTACGAAATTCAGATTCTTCATACCATCCCAAAAGCAAATACTATAAATGGTTTGTGCTTGGAAATGTGATGCTGGGGACGTTTATGGCAGTTCTCGACAGCACTATTGTGAATGTGAGTCTGCCGAAAATCATGTCATCCTTCGGTGTAGGATTATCCACAATTCAGTGGGTTATAACTGCCTATATGCTTTCTATGGCTGTTATGTTGCCTACTTCGGGTTGGCTGGCCGATAAGTTCGGGTATAAAAAGATGTATTTCTGGGGCTTATTCCTGTTTACTTTCGGATCGTTATTGTGTGGATTATCAAACGACGAAACAACCCTGATTATGTCCCGTATTATTCAGGGATTGGGTGCAGGAATGATTCAACCGCTTGGTATGGCTATTATTACCCGTGAATTTCCACCTCATCAAAGGGGTGTTGCACTCGGTTTCTGGGCTATTTCGGCTGCGGCATCTGTTTCGTTCGGACCAATGATTGGCGGATATTTGGTAGATAATTTCTCATGGCAATTAATTTTCGATGTGAATATTCCGGTAGGTATTGCTGCCTTATTGTTTACAGTCGTAATTCAGCGTGAATTTATTCACCCCACTGCACGCAAGTTCGATTATATCGGGTTCATTTCAGTTATTGTATTCTTACCGGTTTTACTTTATGCACTTTCCGAGGGAAATGCACAAACAAATTCACAAGGTTGGTCAGCACCTTATATTTTAGTTTGTTTTGCTGTTTCGGCAATTGGTCTGGCTGTTTTTATAACGCAGGAACTGACAACAAAAAGTCCGTTGATAGAATTACGATTATTAAAGGACAGAAATTTTGGAATGACCAATATTATCATGTTTGTATTTAGCATGGGAATGTTCGGAAGTACATTTTTACTTCCACTTTATCTGCAAAATTCAATGGGTTACACCGCACTTCAATCAGGGGCAGTATTCTTACCAGTTGGTATAATTCAGGGATTTATGTCACCGGTTTCCGGAATTTTTTCGGACAAAGTGAATGCCAAAGGACCTGTAATTCTGGGTGTTGGATTATTGGTGCTGAGCTTTTACCTGAATTCCGAATTATCATTCCTCACTGAGCGGTCGTATGTTATGACTTCACTCTATTTGCGTGGTTTTGGAATGGGCATGATTTTCACGCCATTAAGCACTATGTCGTTACTTACTATGCCTCGCGAAAAAATGGCACAAGCTTCAGGAATTTCAAATACAATCCGTCAAATTGCGGGGAGTATGGGAGTTGCTTTACTGTCAACTGTTTTGACATCCCGGGTAAATTTTCATGCACAGGTATATGGAGGAGCTATTCAGTCAGGTTCACAGGTTTTTCAGAATACGACACGGAATATTGCTACTTATATCACGCATAATGCAGGAAGTTCGTATGCAACTGCTTTGAAGCAAAGTCAGAGCATTTTAATGTCCAATGTTAGCTCACAGGCATTTATTCAGGGAATTAATGATGACTTTTTATTGGCGGCAGGCATCACTATGTTAGGTTTTATTCCTATTATGATGCTAAAATCAAAAAAGAAAATTAATCCAAATCAAGCTAAAGAAGAAACACATTTTGAAATATTAGATTAATAAAACAATATGAAAAAAATAAATAAACTTATAATTGCATTATTTTTGCTGCTTTCAGCTTCCACTACCTATGCTCAGGTTAATAATGTACCCGTTTTGGCCGATTCACTGACTTTGTCGGGGATTATGAACCAGGTCATTACCAATTATCCCTTGCTAAAAAAGGCGGATAAAGAACTGATTGCCATTGACGCTAAAATCGGTCTTACTAAAACTGCCTATTTGCCCAATGTTGATTTTTCAAGTTCTTATACACAAGTAGGACCTCCTAATAAAATACCTTTTGGAAAAGATGCTGCTGGAAATGTAAAATACGTTCAGCTTTTCCCAGACAATATTTACAATGCAACATTTTCAGTGAACGAAAATGTCTACGACTTTGGTAAAACCAAAAATAATATTGCGTTCGATGTAAAGAACAAAGAAATGGTTCAGCTAACTGTTGAACAAGCCAAACAACGCCTATCAATGGCTGTGATGAGCAATTTTTATGGTATCAGTTTTTTGCAGGAAGCTATCCGCATAAAGGACGATCAGTTGAAAAATCTCAATGATCATTTGCAGTTTGTTCAGAAAAAAGTCGATACTGGGTCGGCAACCAAATATGATATTCTGACAACTAAAGTGCGTATTTCAGTGATTGAAAATGCCAAAACCGATTTGCAAACTGCGTTACAGATTCAGGTTAGCCAATTAAATTCTTTTATAGGTAAACCACAAAGTAATAATATTGTGTTGAAAAAAGAGATAAATGTTCAACAACTTGTTCCTTCAGTCGATTCGCTTTGTAACGTAGCTTTTGCCAATCGCAACGAAATGAAAATGGCCATAAAGAAAGAAGAAATCTCTAAATCAAGATTAGATATTATTAAAGTACAGAATAATCCATCTGTAAATGCATTTGCATCAGGAGGTTTCAAAAATGGATATTTGGACAATAATATGCAAGATATGGCTAGTTTAAATTTTGCTGTAGGTGTGGGATTTAAAGTACCAATTTTTGATGCAAACCGTTCAAAATACCTGAAAATTCAAGCCAATGCCGATATGGAAGGAAATCAACAGGAAACTGAACTGACCCGTCGTAGTATTACCAACGAAGTGGTTGAAAGCAGAGCAAATGCTTTGTCGGCTTTGAAAAAGGTAAAACAATCAGAATTGCAGTTACAACAGGCTTCACAGGCTTATGAGCTGGCCGAAGTAAATTACAAAGTAGGTGTAATTACCAATCTCGATTTGCTCGATAGCTATACTTCACTCTCAGAAAGCAAACTGGCACTTTTTAAAACTAAAATCGATTATGCTGTTAATATTCAACGATTGAAAATTGCATTGGGCGAAAAGATCTATTAATCACCTGTTTCGCTTATTTTTAAAGAGTCGGTTTGAAAAAATCGGCTCTTTTTGGCTTTCCAGAGTATAGTTTTATTTTTTATCAGTATATTTGAAACTTTATTTAGAAAAAATACTCTTATGAAAAAAACAGTTATTTTCAAATTATTATTTATGAGTTTAATATCACTCTTTGGTTTACAAGTCAATGCACAGGATTGGGCTAATTTAAAAAAGTATAAAGCAGAAAATGCAACTCTTCAATTACCGTCCAAACATGAAAGTCGTGTGGTGTTTATGGGTAATTCCATTACGCAACAATGGAAAGAAAAAGATTCGGTGTTTTTTCAGGTTAATCCCTATATCTGTCGTGGAATAAGTGGACAGACTACCCCACAAATGTTGCTTCGTTTCCGTCAGGATGTGGTAGAACTTCAACCTAAAGTAGTAGTTATACTGGCCGGAACAAACGATATTGCCGGAAATACAGGTCCTTCCACCCTCGAAATGATCATGAACAATCTGGCTTCGATGACCGAAATTGCCAAAGCCAACGGAATCAAAGTCATTTTGTGTTCCATACTTCCTGCTTATGATTACCCCTGGCGCAAAGGACTTGAACCCAATATCAAGATTCCAAAAATGAATGATTTAATAAAAGACTATTGCAAAAAAACAAATACCTTTTATCTCGATTATTTCTCGGCAATGGCGGATGATAAAAACGGAATGAAACCCGAACTGACAACGGATGGCGTTCATTGTACGCTACAAGGTTACAAACTGATGGAGACAATGGTTCAGGAAGCTATTTCTGATGTTTTGAAGAACAAAAAGACCAATTAGTTTTCTATAATCTTTTCATTTCCAATCGTACATCTAAAATCTAAAAACGTAAATTAAAAGATGATTTACAATCAATGGTACGTGATTCTCGAATCGCGCGAAGTAAAAGCTAAGAAGCCAATCAAAATCACCCGACTAAACGAAATAATGGTGGTTTGGCGTGACGAACAAGGAAAAGTATGCTGCATAGCCGACCGTTGTTGCCATCGGGGTGCATCGTTGTCGTGCGGAAAACTGGTGGACGGTAAAGTGGAATGTCCGTTTCACGGATTTTTGTTCGACGGCGAAGGCAAAGTACGCCTGATTCCTGCTATTGGTAAAAACGGAACAATTCCCGAATCGCAAAAAGTAAACGCCTACCCAACCTTCGAAAACTACGGCTTAATCTGGATTTGGTACGGAGATGTTGATAAAAAAACAGACGAACCTTTCTTTTTCAAGGAACTGGCCGACATGTCTTACTCCACCTTTATCGACCCGTGGAATTCACATTATTCACGCTGCATTGAAAATCAGCTGGACGTGGTTCATCTTCCATTTGTACATAAAACCACCATTGGAGCAGGTAATAAAACACTTGTAAATGGCCCTGTGGCAATTCGTGAAGGTGAATTACTAACTTTTTACGTGGATAATGTGACCGATGATGGAAAAACAACTCCGCTTAAACCCGAAGAAATAACAGATTACAAAAAACTGTTCAACTTACAGTTTCATTACCCGAATATCTGGCAAAACCCGATTTCTGATAAATTTAGAATTTTTGCTGCCTTTGTTCCCGTAGATGAAGAAAATACATTGATTTATCTGCGTAATTATCAGAGCTTTCTGAAAATACCTGTTTTGAAACAGATAGTGAATTATTTTATGAAACTTTCGAACATCGTTATTCTGCGTCAGGATAAACGGGTAGTAATTACCCAACTGCCAAAGAAAACTGCTGTAAAAATGGACGAACGGCTTATCATGGGCGATAAACCAATCATTGAATACCGGAAACATAGGGAAGAGTTGATGAAGAAATAATAAATGATACAAGACCTAACAGATTTTTAAAACCAGTTAGGTCTAGTTATACCAACTCCACATTTAATCCCACATTTAATTTCTGTGTACTGTCATTCAGAGCAAAGCGTGGAATCTCAATCAGCCTTTTCTTTTTATCGGTGGAGGAATGAGTAAGAATCAGATAACTGTTCGGTAGTTCGTGTTGGTTGTAGAAATCATCACGGGTTTTGTGATAATAATATAACATCCCTAAAAATCAGAGAATTATATAGAAAGGATATTGATTTGAGTATCGAAAAAATATAGATTAGCATCTTTTCCAACAAGTACATTGTTCGGAACTGCATCAAATACTTCATAAATTCCGTTGCTGAAATCGTCAGAGCCATTAACCACAAAGCCTAAAGAAGACATATAATTAATAATTTCGTCCTCAGTTGCTTCTCGTTCAGCATGAATAAATGCTTGTTCCAGAACTGCGCAAGTTAATCCCTTACTGTTTTTGGCAAATCCAATTATTTGATAGGCTACGTTTATAAATAGCAGATTATGAACTTTAATTCTATCAAAAAATCGCTGTACATCATCTCCTGCAAAAGCAAAATCATTTAATTTGAAAACAGATTTACTAAATGGATTGTAATAAACTTCGTTTTCACCTCCTTGCTCAAGGTAGATGCCTATTAAGTGATAGTCAGAAAACCAACATGCGTTTTCTTTAGCAAATTGCTCTAAGGCTAAAATTTGCTTTCTCTTTGAACCCGTTGATTGTTTAAAGTTATTTGTTGCTGTTTTATTTCTGATAGCGACATTGGATGCTTCTTCCAATAGTCTATCTGCTTCAAGCCTTCTTCGGTTTGCTTCTTGTGAAAATTGTTTATATATATCTTGTTCATATTCAATAGAGTTTTGATTTTCTTCAGCCATTTCTTTCAACATTTTAGTATTGCTGCTTTGCAAAAATAATACTAATTATTGACATCTTGTTTCTCACTCAATATATTTTTATCGCATGTGAATAAATTCACACGCTCTCAAAATCGGTCTTCGCTATGCGACTCACAGTGGTGCGTACATATAAGTCGCATCGCGACGACAGATTTCTGCTGTGTAGCAGTTTAACCCTATGCATAAAAAAGAGCTATACCACTTGCACCTTTAATCCCAAATTTAATTTCTGTGAAATCTAATTCTGAGCAAAGCGTGGAATCACTAATTGTCTTTTCTTTTTATCGGTGGAGGTATAAGTATTATTCAATAGGCGGTTCAGCAGCAATAGTAATTACTTCTATTCCATTTTCTGTATAATGCATATTGTAGTGTTTTATACTTTTTTCAAAATCATCAAATAACTGCGAGATATTGCCTTTTGTTTCTTGTAAAAAGAATGCATTTAGTTTGTTACGGTTTTTGATTGTGTATTGAGTGTACAGTTTGCTGAAATCATTTAGCTTTTCTGTGTATGTAAATGCATTACCCGCATTTTTGATTTTGGCAATTAATCGTTTACCGTTAATGTCGTTCTGAATAAATTCAAAAAAATCGTCAATTAGCTTTTCAAATGCTTCGATTTGTTCTTTGATCTTTTCTTCTAGTTTGTTGCGTTTTTCTATTTCTTTTAGGATATTGTATTTTGAGCCCGGGCCAACTGGTGGCTCACCTGCACCTGCACCTTTGTTTTTTCCTTTAGGTTCTTCTTCAATTGGTGCTGTAATTCCTATTTTATTGTCGAAATAAATTTCTACATCATCAATATCAGTACCTGTTGTTTTAGTTGCCTGACGGTAAATGATACTGTATTTATGCCAAAACTCTGTAAAAAGCTCATCGGATAGTTTCTTATCCAATTCAATTACAAATTCAATGAGATTCAGAATTCTAAAAAAGCTATTTACACTGGTTTTGAGTTCCTGTGCTTTTTCAAAATTAGTCTTGATATACTCCCGAAAAGCTGATTCAATTTCTATCATCTTGCTTTTGGCAGTATATTCACTGCTGTATTGCTTGAATAATTTAAACTGTGCTTTGAATAGTTCATTCTTATTAAGCAGTTTGTATAAATCCAGCAAAGTTTTTTCATCTTCCAACGGTGCAAAATCAGAAACAACCACATTGGAAAAATGCTCAAATGCCTGCTTTATGTTCTGTACGTTTACATTGAGGTGTGAAAAATCGACAATCTTACAATCGTTTTTATCTTTTGTGATACGATTTACACGGGAGATTGTTTGTATTGCATTAATACCCCGAATTTCTTTGTCGAGAAATAAGGTATGCAATTTAGGTTCGTCGAAACCAGTTTGAAGCTTATCAACGACAATGATTAAACCGTTCTTCGCCAGTTTGAAGTTTTGCAGTACTTGTTTTTCATTGATACCACCATTCAATCCGTTGGGAGTTTCAACACCCTGACGCTCCGAATAAACAATATAAATTGGTGCTTCACTAAAACGCTCGTATTTCTTTTGGGCTGCTATTGCCTGCGGGTAATATCTGTCAATCAGTTTTTTATACTTTATTGCATTGGGAATTGACGAAACAGCCAACATCGCTTTAGCCGTACCACGGATATTGTGATAAACAGCCGAAAGTAATCTATCCACCACAAAATGAGCAATAGCATCTATTCTATCCGGGTCTGAATATATTTTCTCTTTGCGGATTTGATAACGAGTTTCAATTTCTTCGTCTGTCAGTTCTTTGCCACCATAGCCTATGTCCCCCTCAAAACCTTCCAGCTTATTTTCAGGGAGTTGAAAAAACATTTTAGCAGAAACTGGAACTATACCCCGCAGCGGATTGAAAATATATTCATCTTCAATGGCTTCACGCATAGTGTAACTATCAAATGGAACCCATAGTTTCTCTCCTTCCGCATATTTATTGTATTCCCCAAAACGTGCCAACGTATGGTCACTCGGTGTAGCGGTGAAACCAATTATCAGATTCTTTTTCTTTCGGGTAGTTTTGTATTGATCGCTGTTGTCGAATGTGCTTTGCAGTTCGTCAAACAGCGAAACCATATCTTCGTGTTGGTCGCCTGAATTACTTCTATGAACTTCGTCAATTATAAAACAAACCCGCATGGAAGCTAATCTTTGAATGGCTGCTTCATCCATAAACTGATTAGTTGTGGAGTTGTCTTTGCTGGTTACAGCTGAAAACTTCTGTATATTAACCACGACAATACGTTCTGAACTACTTAACGCCTTTTTGAAAGAAGTTTTATCGTGTGCTTCAATAAACATTCCTTTCTGAATGTTCATATTATGTAGCATCGTATCTAACTGGTCACGGAGTTGCAACCTAT
>CAIKVR010000194.1 GCA_903830915.1 uncultured Bacteroidales bacterium | reverse complement strand
CATTTAAAAATCAAACTATAAATCAGAGTTCCGGCTTTCTTGTCGGAATTCTTTTTGTTTTATACTTCGGAAAATACTTATAAAAGAAAACATTATGGCAGTAACTTATATGACCGCTGAAGGTTATAAAAAATTGGTAGAAGATCTGAACGAATTGGAAAGAGTGCAACGTCCTGCCATATCAAAGCAAATTGCAGAAGCACGTGATAAAGGAGATCTATCGGAAAATGCTGAATATGATGCTGCTAAAGAAGCTCAGGGTATGTTGGAAATGAAAATTTCGCTTCTCAAGGATACTGTTGCCTCAGCACGAATGATTGATGAATCGAAAATAAACACAAATGAAGTGCAGATTCTGACCCGTGTGAAAATTAAAAACACGAAAACAAATCAGATTATGACCTATATGATTGTTTCTGAGAGTGAAGCTAATCTTAAAGAAGGTAAACTTTCAGTTACAACTCCAATTGCCAAAGGCTTGTTGGGTAAAAAAGTAGGTGAAAAGGCTACGGTTTCTGTTCCTTCGGGAGTTTTGGAATTTGAAGTAATTGAGATTAGTTTGTAAAGCTATGACAATTTTCAGTCGGATAATAGCGGGCGAAATACCCTGTTATAAAGTTGCGGAGGATGAACGCTTTTTTGCATTTTTGGATATAAATCCAATGACTAAAGGTCACACACTTGTTGTTCCGAAAGTGGAGGTGGACTATTTGTTTAACCTGGATGACAAAACACTGGCTGATATGATGGTTTTTTCCAAGAAAGTAGTCTCGGCACTTGAAAAAAGCGTTGATTGCATGCGGGTAGGAGTGGCTGTTATTGGGCTGGAAGTACCTCATGCACATATTCATCTTATTCCGATAAATAAAGAATCGGACATGAACTTCAAAAATGCTAAATTAAAACTTAGTCAGGAAGAAATGACTAATATAGCATTGAAAATCCGAGAGAATTTATAGAAAATAGATTTCATCATCTACCTTTTATTTGATTAGAAATTACAATAATGTACCTATATTGGTTGTAAATAGTTTTACAGCTATAGCCAGCAGAATAATTCCGAAAAATTTCCGAAGTATATAAATCCCGCCCTCTCCAATTATCTTTTCAATTTTAGAAGTAGATTTCAAAACAATAAATACAAATATCATATTGAGTACCAGTGCAATAATGATGTTTTCGGTGGCATATTCAGCGCGTAGTGAAAGTAGTGTGGTAAATGAGCCGGGACCTGCTATCAATGGAAATGCAATTGGTATAATAGTTGAACCTCCTTTAGGTCCTTTATTTCTGAAAATTTCCACATCCAAAATCATTTCCAAGGCGAAAATAAAAATAACCAATGCCCCGGCCACTGCAAATGACTGAATATCAACATTGAAAAGTCTTAAAACTCCCTCACCTCCAAACAAAAAACCAATAAGGATGACTAATGCTACAAGACTGGCTCGTAAAGAATGAACAATGTCACCTTTTTGTTTAATATTCAGAATAATGGGAATTGAACCCAGAATGTCAATAATAGCAAAGAGTACCATAAAGGCACTTGCAATTTGAAGAAGACTGAAATTCATATTCGTATAAATAATGGTTTGATATGCAATAGTTCGTTATAAAAAGCTCTAAATTAAGCGGCAATTGTGCCCCAATTCCTTAGTTCAGAGATAATAGTTCTATTTTTCTTTAAGTACGGGTTAATCCCGAACCTTTGAATAAATGTTTT
>CAIKVR010000193.1 GCA_903830915.1 uncultured Bacteroidales bacterium | reverse complement strand
AGGTCAATTCTATTTGCAGATACAGTTATATTTTTTCTGATAGTTTTTGGGTCATAATATAATTGCATTTGGTATTATTCCTATTTCCCTCTCCATTTGGAGAGGATGCCGTAGGCGGATGAGGTCGGGGACGAGCGAAGCGGAGGGGTTCAAAAGATAATAAAAGACAGAAACCCCTTTCGAGGCCTCTGTCTTTTAATCTCTATTCTACGTTGCCGAAAATCTATTTTTCCGGAATAATGTCAATTATCACAGTTCGGTTGTAAAAGCGTCCTTCGGGATGATTGTTAGCAAATGGCATGCTGTCTTTGTCATTTCCAAATCCAAATACTTCGAAGCGTACATCGTCTCTGTTAGTTGCTTTCAGAGCATTTTCCATAATCCTTTTCACATCATTGGCACGATCGAGCGATAACTGTCGGTTATACACACTGTCGCCGATAATGTCGCAATGACCATGAATGATAACCAGTCCATTGATTGGAATTTTAGGAACTACAATGTCAGTCAGGTATTTTTGATACATCTCGATTGATTTCGATTTGTTGAATTCGTACAGAATACTGTATCTCATTCCTTCTTCACGTAAAGGAGCTTTCCAAAGTACCACATGAACGGTAGTTTCCCTGACAACAGTATTACCATTTTTGGTTTTACCTGTCATTTTCAGTTTGTAATCACCTTCCGAGCGGTTTACTAATATAGTTTTACCCGGAATACTGACTATTTCATGTGTATAAGGTCCGAAATTCTGTACATTTCCATATTCATCTGTAGCATCCAGCGTCCATGAAGTAAAGGCTGCATCGCCTTTTTCCACTTTCACCACAACATAACTGTCAATAGGAGCATCCTGAACTACATTCAGCACTATCGGTTTCAACGGAGCATCAGGTCCACTGTGGAATTCCATGTTTAATTCAGGTGATTCACTCCAGATAGTTACCCTGCGATCGCATTCGCGAACAAGTTCCAAATCTTTTGTTCCTCCATTTAATTCGGATGGAATCCGTGGTTTGATTCTACCTTCAGTTCTAATTCTGGCAGGATCAATTTCATACACATCCACCAGGTATTTCTTAACCGACTGTGCCATTTCCATTCCATCTTCAGGTCCCTGCATCGATGCACCTGTAAGGCGTACGGTGGTTGCGGGATATTTTTGCATACGGTCGCCTAAAATGTTCAACACATTGTAATAGGCTACCATTTGCCTGTCCGAACGACCTGACAATTCTTTGGGAGTAAATACTTCCAATTGGTCTTCTCTGAAATCCTTTACTTCACTTTTTTTCAACAAAATATAGCGATCAGGAATTTCGGTTGAACCTAATTCGAAGAACACGTAATTACGAATCGGGAAAGTTTCGCGAACCCGACGTTGACCAACAATGTTTTTCGGAGAATTCACGCTGAATGTAACTTCAGGATCGACTGCAATAACTGTTTTTTCAGTCTTTTCAGTCTTTTTTACCGAAGTAATTTTAGGTCTTTTCGAAATTTCATGTCCGCTACCCAATTTCAACGCTGCGCCAATACGGAGTGTGGTTACATTCCATGTTTCGATGCTTCGTGGATCTTGTCCGAAATAAGGCTGAAACGAAACGAAAGGCGATAACATAAACTGAGTTTTGTGACTTCGCGATGTCAGCGGAATATCAAAACCTGCTCCAACCTGCATTGAAAGCATGTTCGGACGAATATCGCTGAAATTACCTGTTACAGGTGCGGTTGGTAACTGATCAGAAATGGCCGGATTTAAACCCAACTGGTATGTAAACGCCTTCGAGGTATTGATAGCCAACCGCGGCCCTGCATAGATATATAAACCTGATTTGAAGGGTGCAAAACGCAGACTTGGTTCAATAGTCAGATAGCTTAAATCTGTTTTCAGATCGGCCGGACAATTACAGGGCGTTGTAACCTCATTAAATTTGCCACTACGATTGTCGTAACCTGCCTGAAGCATTACTCCCCAGCGAGAATCGGCCGGGCGGTATTCGATAAGCGGTGCAACAAAAAGCCCCACTCCGCTCCCATCGTGAAAAGTTGTCGGAACAGTAAGTTCTGCATTTAATTGCTGGGTAGAACCCCGATAGAAATTAATATTTCCACCTGCTGCCACTCCGAAATACCAAGATGGTTGAGAGTATTTAACTGAGTCTTGTTGCGCCTGAACGGGTGTTTGAAAGCCCATTAAAATAAAGCCGCACAGCAACACATTTTTTATGCTCAGGGCATAAGGGAATCGCACCAAATGCGATTCCTGTTTATACATATTATTTGTTTTCATATTCTAATATTATTAGTTTTAGCTTTTTAAATCTTTAAAAGGAATAAACTCTGTATTATTAAGGTTTTGTAATAGTACTTGCATCTAAGCTGACCGCAGCAATACTTGTTAAAGCTCTGCCGTTAAGCACTGCGCCTGTGTTAAGCGTAATTGCCTGATTAGCCAGAATGTTACCATAGAAAACAGATGTTGTTCCAAGCGTTGCTGAAGTACCAACAATCCAAAATATATTCTTTGCTTGGGCGCCACCTGCCAAAACAATGCT
>CAIKVR010000192.1 GCA_903830915.1 uncultured Bacteroidales bacterium | reverse complement strand
TAGCAATTTCAACGATGGTAATAATCTGATTGTAAAGACATTCTCAGAACAAAATCAAACCATGAGTGAGGAAGAGGGTTGGGTTTCGTACGAATCCAAACTAAAGAATGCCCGTAAAGCTTTTGCCTTCAACGTGGATAAACAAACCGACAAACCAGTTCGCTATATCACCGTAATTCTACCAATAGAAAATGCTCAAAAGGCCCCTGAAATAAAGGCTGCATTTCAGAAAGATTATTCCGAAAAGGAATTGTTGGTTTCTCTGAAAATAGGAAAACAAAGTTATAAATTAAACTATCAGTTGTAATACAAAATGAACTATACTATTGGAATTGATTTAGGAGGAACTGCCATAAAATACGGTTTGGTTAGTACAGAAGGAGGACTGGTTTTTGAGAATCAATTACCTACTCAGGCTGATTGTGGAGCAGAAACTGTGATCCGGAATATCATCGAAGCAGTGAAAACTGTTCAGAATAAAGCCGATGAACTCAAACTTTCAGCAGCTGGAATTGGCATTGGAACTCCCGGAATAGTGGATAAGACCAATCGTATCGTGTTGGGTGGCGCTGATAATATTGTAGGTTGGTCACAGGTTTACCTCGCCGACAAAATAGAAGAAGCTTGTCAGCTGCCAACACTTATCAGCAACGATGCAAATTTAATGGGACTGGGAGAACAAGCTTACGGTGCGGCAAAAGATAGCTCAGACGTATTATTTCTTACCATTGGCACCGGAATTGGCGGTGCAATCATAATCGATGGAAAGCTATTTGGCGGATATGAAAACCGTGGAACGGAATTAGGGCATATTCCGCTGTTTTTCGATGGAATTCCTTGCTCTTGTGGTAGTGTTGGTTGTCTGGAAGCATATGCATCAACCAGTGCATTGATTCAGCAATTTAATGATAAATGTAATAAACTTAATACAAGTTTTGGAAATGAAATTACAGGGAAATTGATCAGTGAATTTTATCATCACAATAATTCAATTGCTGTTGAATGTTTAACCAACCACTGGGCTTATTTGGGAAGAGGTATTGCAGGTTTGGTAAATATTTTCAGTCCTCAAAAAGTGGTAATTGGCGGTGGAATTTCAGAATCCGGTGCATTTTATCTCAAACATTTAGAGAAAGAGTTTCGCAAATACGTTATGCCTGATTGTGCAGTAAATACTCAGTTGTGTTTAGCAAAACTTGGCAACAAAGCGGGTATTTTAGGAGCAGCTCAGTTTGCGTATACCAATTTAAAATAAAAACAAAATGAAAAGGAATTATTGGATAGTTGCACTTATCATGCTTTTCTGGTTTGTAATTTCGTTTATTACAAACATTATGGGACCACTAATTCCCGATGTAATTCAGAATTTTCACCTTTCATATTTAGGTTTGGCCGGTTTTATACCTACCTCCTTTTTTGTGGCGTATGCGGTGATGTCAATCCCATCAGGCATTCTGATTGAAAAATTAAACCAGAAAATCGTCCTGATAATTGGTTTTACGCTTCCACTTATTGGATCATTACTTTTTGCTTTTCATCCTGCATACATCACCCTTTTGCTTTCCTCTTTTATTATCGGATTGGGAATGGCAATGTTGCAAACAGTAATCAATCCGCTGACACGTGTTGCCGGAGGAGAAGAAAATTTTGCTTTTTTCTCAGTGTTGGGGCAGTTAGTTTTTGGGGCTGCATCGTTTGTAAGTCCGTTATTATATTCGTATTTAGTTCAGGAACTTAGCACCGGTAAAAGAAGTTACAATTTATTTGTCGGAGTTTTGGCTAAAATTACACCTCCGAACTTACCTTGGGCTTCACTTTATTGGGTATTTGCAGTGATTCTAATCGCGATTATT
>CAIKVR010000191.1 GCA_903830915.1 uncultured Bacteroidales bacterium | reverse complement strand
TAACATGATAACCGTTAAACGGAATCTTTGATATTTTGGACAATTATTCAACTTTGGACATTCTATGTCAATATATTATCAATTTTATAAACTTTTTAATTTTTAAGCAAATGAGTAAAAATGCAACCGCACAGGCAACGCCAGTGCAAACCGAAGAAACCCACAAAATGGAAGTTGTTTATCCTAAAAAGGAAAAAGTAAAAACGGATTTACAAGAAAAAGCGGAAGATGTTCAACCTTTGACACAAATAAAGGAAGAAGCAAAGCCGTTGACCATTGACGAATTGAAACGAAAAGCGGAACTATTAACCAGGTACGCACAGAAACACGGTGAACTAACCGAGAAACGGAAGCAAGTTGAAAACTTTATCATCTCGCATGATAAGGAAACAGCCACCGTAATGGTACACGATGCACAGGGCGAAGTATTTCAGAGTAACAGCCCGAAAACCATCGGCAAATTGATTGAGTTTTGGCTTGAAGAATTTACATCAGCCATTAACGAAACGGAAAGTAAAATGCGAGAAATTGCATAAAATTAAAAATCCCCTCAAAGTCCGTAACCTTTGAGGGGATTAAAAAAATAAAACGTCTGTAAACATTTAATTTTTAAGCACTACAAAAGTATGAAAACAAATTCAGAAAAAAGGGAAAATTTTAAAAACTTTTCTGCTCCTATATTGGAGAGCAAACAAAACGGCACAGTAAAAACCGTTAACGAGGGATTGAAACAGCAGTACGAAGCCGAAGGACACAAGGAACTTAAAACCTTTGACCAATGGAAAGCAGCAGGGCGAGCAGTGAAACGAGGACAAAAAGCCCTTTATCTTTGGGGTAAAAAAATGACAAAGACCGTAACCGAGAACGGACAGGAAAAAGAAATATCATTTTTTCCAATGGTAGCCGTTTTTGCAGAAGACCAAGTTTATAACCCTGAAAATAGCAAGTAAGATGAAAACATTCAATTTTGAAACTGAAAAAGTACAGGTTTTAGACCTCGAAACGCTGAAAGCTACTTACAGAGAAGATGACGTGTACGGAAACCCACTCCGTGAAGTTTACCATTTCCAAGTTGTAAACAAGGTACTTGATATTTGTAGGCTTAATGGCTTGCAAGTAGATGTACAAGATATGTTTGCAGCCAATAACAACAGCCGACAGTTTCCGGGAGTTTCTACGCTGCCGGCAATGGTGGAGCGATACGGAAAGGAAGCACCCGAAGCGCATATATTACGCAGAGTTTACACAACCATCGCCATCAGAGAAGACGAAGACAGCGAACTAACCACGAACATCGCCATCGCTTACCATCAGGACGGCATCCAAATTGCTTTTGGTCCGTGTGTGAAGATTTGCCACAACCTTTGTATTTTGGGAGCTGACCGAATTACTTCAAACTATGGAGCAGGGAAAGCCACAAACGACGATATTTTTAAAACCGTTGACAATTGGCTAAAGGATTTCGGGAACTACCGAGAGCGTGACATCCGCATCATTAACCGAATGAAAGAAATTGAATGCACGAAAGAGGACGTTTTAAAACTAATCGGAACGCTTACAGCCATCCGTGTGAGTTATGACAACGGCATCGGAGAGGTAAGGCAACAGTTGACGAACTACCCACTTAATCAGGCGCAAATTTCAATATTTACGGAAAATTATTTGAGATTTGAGCAAGAAAACGCAAACGTGACACTTTGGGACGTGTACAATCTGGCGACACATATTTACAAACCGTATCAAACCGAAATACCCAACATACTGCCACAAACAGCGGTATTGTATCAGGTTTTAAACGATACTTATAATTTGGCGTAATATGGATAAATTACTAACCGTTACCCGAAGCGCACAGGGCAATAAATATACATCAGCCATTCAGATAAAAGGCGAGTATTTAAAGAAATACGGCTTTGAATTGGGTGATTTTGTGAAAGTTACCGTATCAAAAAACAAAATAACGATAGAGAAAAACGTTGATACAGGACTTTTGACGTGTATGGGCACTAAAAACCCCGCACTTTTGCAAATGATTGAAGGCTTAAGTTTAAGCACGAAGTAAGCGCAGAACGCACAGGAGCGACTCACAAAGGCATTTATGCAGAGGTGAGTTGTTCCCGGCGCGTCGCGCTTCGCGCGACGAAAGCGGTAAAAACATGCTTAAAAGTTGAAAATGAGTTGAATAATTGTCTTTTAAGCCTGTTTTTGGCGAGTTTTAGTGACATTCGTCACGGTAATTCAGAATTTTGTAGTGTTTTAATCCCCTGTCTGTGAAGATCGGGGTTTTTTGTATTAAAATATATTAAAAATGTATCTAATTAGATACAACTTTCAAATAAAACCCTTATCTTTGTATCACATTAATAAAGAAACGGCGGCAACGTATAACAGCGGCATAAATAAAATGACAACTTCAAATGCTACGGCACTTCCAACAATTCAAAAAGATTTTATCAATTCATTCGATGGCTCTTTAAAGTCTGCTATTTCTTTTCCGCTTATCAATTTAGTTCTAAATCCAACATTTTCTTGTCATTATTTCTATGTTTCAGGGACAAATGACAATAATACAATTACAACAAAAGATACTGACGGTTCATTTGCATATTGGGGTAATCAAACAGAATTAGAAATGCATAATGCTAGCATTTTAGCAGTTGAATTAAAAGAATGGATTTTGTCATTCAATCCAAAACCGTTAGAAGAAATAGTAGACTACAATCATGATAAGATGAGATCTTATGCAAAAAAGATTTCAACAGTAAGGCGTAGGGCTGCCTTTATTATTGATAATGAAATAGTTTTAGTTCCAGGATTGAAACTATGAAAACTAAATGCTACTCCGTAAGACTTGAAAGCCTTGTCAGTATATCTGACAAGGCTTATAAAGCTCGGGCATTCGATGGGTCGGAAGCGATTATACCAAAAAGTCAGGTATTCGGAACTGATTACGATGTGCAAAAATCAGAAGCTTATTGGATAGCTTCCTGGTTGCTCGAAAAAGAAGATGTACACCTGCAATGCAGCTTTAAAAAAGAAGCATGGTTCGATAAGGATTCGGGCGAAATGCTACCTACCTATCACGTTGAACATCATAAGCCACAGAAATTAGAACCTGTAAAAAGTAATCTCCATGATGAACTTGCTCGTTGACCAAACTAACGCCAAAAGCCACCTATCCGATTGGCGGGTAGGTGCGCTATTTATGGAAGCTGGAACGGGTAAAAGTCGTGTAGCTGTGGAGATAGCCAACGAAACACCTTGTGACCTGATTGCATGGGTTGGTCCATTTCAAACCATTTGGCCGGATGATCCTAAAATTGATTCTATACTGGTTGAAATAAACAAGTGGGGAGGTTTCAGTTCAGAGGTTATTTATACCGGAATTGAAAGCCTTCAGAACTCTGACCGCATTTATTTGAACTTACGTAACCGAATAGAGCAAGCACAGAACCCAATGATAATCGTTGACGAAAGCCTGAAGATAAAGAATGCAAAATCGAAGCGAACAAAGCGAATGATGGATCTATCCAACTTATCCACCTATAAGTTGATTTTGAATGGAACTCCTATCACAAAAAATTTGCTTGACTTAAAGACACAAATGGATTTTCTGTCGCGTAAAATTCTGAACATGAGCGATGCTGAGTTTAAGAATACATTTTGCGAATATACCACTGTTACAAAATCCTTCGGAGGGCGAAAAGCTTATACCAAGGAATTTATAACCGGTTACGAAAACATTGATTACCTGTACTCGCTTATCCGGCACTATGTGTTTGAATGCGATTTGACACTTTCTGTCAAACAACTGTATAACGTAATCAGTTACCAGCTTTCGGAGGATGATGAAGCTGAATATACACGGCTCAAAGAAAAGTACCTGGATAATGAGATGCTTCAGTGGAAGAATAATAATATCTTCATGGAAATGACTCAGAAAATGCAGCATACTTACAGCTGTACTGAAAACAAGTTTGAGAAGTTGGAAGCACTATTCACCGAAATTCCACAGGAACGAACGATTATCTATTGTAAATATATTGACAGTCGTGAAGCATGTGAAAAGCGTTTTCCGAAAGCAACTGTATTGAGTTATCAGAAAAACTCACTCGGATTAAACCTTCAGCACCTATGCAATACGGTTTATTTTGATAAGAATTGGGATTTAGCACTACGCATTCAATCCACCAGACGAACCTTCCGAACAGGGCAAGAATATGATTGCCGGTATTGGGACTTAACCGGAAACGTGGGACTTGAAAGCCTTATAGATAAAAATATAACTAAGAAAATAGGAATGGCAGAATATTTTAAAGGAAAAACAAAAGAAGAAATAAAAGCAGAATTATGAACGTTTACGAAGCCTCACAACAGCGACTTAAAATAATTTTCGACCAGTTCGACAATGTATGTGTATCGTTTTCGGGCGGTAAAGATAGCGGCGTATTGCTGAATTTATGTATTGATTATATCCGTGCCAATTGTCTTGATCGTAAACTTTCAGTTTTCCACATGGACTACGAAGCGCAATATATAATGACGACTGAATATGTGGAGCTCACCATTG
>CAIKVR010000190.1 GCA_903830915.1 uncultured Bacteroidales bacterium | reverse complement strand
TCAAGTATTATTTTAAAAATTATTTTTAAGTTATTTTTTAAATAGTTAATTCAAAGCACATTATCTTTGTAACGTAAGGAGGAAGAGGATACAGGCAATGCTGGGGAGCAACCTGATAGCAATACTCCTTACTGATACACTGCAAAATGGAAGGCTGGTTTTCTGGTCTTCCTTTTTCCTTTTGCAGGCATCATTTATGGCTTAGAAAACCCAATGTTAGTATTCTTCGCCTTTCCAATAAATAACCCATATAAAAACAACCTTCTATCAGTAGATCATTAAATGTCACATTAAATCTGTAGACAAAAAAATACTACATTATCCTGTTCAGTTTTCATAAGTAAAGTGCCGCAGCCTTCGGGAAGCAGACGAGCTGCAAGGGACGTGAGCGGTCACTTAAATATAGAGATTGTTTTTAGGGTTTCATTTGACAACACACGGTACATATTCTTTTTTGAATGTTAGCACATAAAATATTCTGTTCAATAGCTTTCTGGCAATTTTGACGATGGCTTTGTTGGATTCCATTCGTCTGGTGTATTTATGATAAGACAAGGTCAAAGCAGGATCACATCTTGCAGCAATCCATGAACTTTCGATTAACATTTTCTTTATGTTTTCATGTCCCCGAAAAGTCATCTCCCCGGTGCTTTCCTTAGCTCCACTGGAGTGCCTGTTTGGAATCAACCCTATAAAACCGGCAAAGTGATCCGAATTTGTAAACCGTTCAATATTTTCTATCTCGGTTAGAAAAGTGATAGCAGTTATAAGTCCGACTCCAGGTATTGTGGTCAATAGTTTCATGTTGCTTGCGTATTTCTCACCTTGAGACATTTTCCTGATTGCTCGCGTGGTATCCAATATGAGTTGACGTTGTTGCTCTGCTTCTTGCACCTTTACTCTTAAAGAGAGAGCTCCCGTATCGCTTTGAAAGAAATCCGTTCCGTTAAGCCATTTTAAAAAACGTTTGGACCAATGTGTTCCAGACTTCTCAAATTCTTCCGGGTAAGTGATTCCATATAAATTTAGCTGCGATTTTATCCTTGATTTATATCGCCCCATGTCTTTTACAAGTGCTGATCTTGTGCGAACCAGTGACCGGTCTTCCATGGTTAAAGGTTCCGGGACATAAATAGCCCTTAATACACCCGAATGCAATGACCTGGCAAGTTTTCGGCTGTCCGTTGGATCGTCCTTGAGTAAATGTTCCTTCTGTGTGGTTGGAACATCTGCCGGATTGATAACGATATTATTTATTCCCATTTCTTTCAATTTGTAATGTGACCAAAATCCACTGAAGCCGGCTTCATATACAGAATGATAGTTTCCGCCTGGATAGTTACGCACCAAATAATTAAGCAATTTATCAGGTTGGGCTGGTTGTGTAAATGTCTTAAGCATTAGGTGTTCTGACATAATGGATACTGTCCAGGTTTTTAAATGTACGTCAATTCCTACATAAAAATTTTGTCCTTCAAAATTTAATTCAGTTCTTTGTGTTTGCATAAGCTTTAGAGTTTTAAGTTTAATTTGCAAATCAAAAATAATACTCTTTGGCTTATGCTCCTTTTTTGTGAGCCGAAGTTCAAATTACAAACATAGGACCTTCGGGATTGAAAAAAAATGCCGAAGACATGACAACATTGTTGCAAACATAACAACATAATGGAGAATCCCGAAGGGATGAAATGATTATAGCATTGTGCTAATTATTGTTATGAATCCCGAAGGGATGAAATAATTGTAGAATCAATAAATACTATCTTTGCAAATATTTTTATTCCATTTTTGTGGCTTTTCATTTCATGAAGAAAATAAATATTTTTATGATGAAGATCAGAGAATTATTGATAATTATTTGGTAAAAATTTTTGACGAACAATAATTTCTTTTAATAAAACAAGTATGTTATCATAAAAACATGATAACGAAACATTTTTTGAAAATTTTAGT